>CALGTP010000432.1 GCA_937902105.1 uncultured Actinomycetes bacterium | reverse complement strand
GCCTCGCTGGACGGCGTTGCCGCTGTAACGGGCCTGCCTCGCGTCGCATCGTCGCCGGCGCTGTTGTCGCCTGCACGGATCGAGTACGTCTCAGTCGCCGCTGGCGCCGCTGCTCATGGTAGTCGCATCATCGACGCCAGCGACCCTACGGCAGTGCTCGCCGCAGCAGCAGCAGAGCACGCCGCCTCGCTCGCAGCGAGAGATGCTGAACTCGTTGTGCTTCAGGAGCAGTACGACCTCCTCGCTGTGCGCTACGACGACAGCAGGGCGGCCTTCGGCGCCGACGGCATCGGAGCGACGCGTACCTGTCTTCTTTCGGGCTGCGACCGTCGCGCCTGGCCCGGGAAGGACTTCTGTGGCAAATCGCACGCCACCCAGGCTGGCGCGCTCGGCGGATCAGGAGCTGCGAAGTTTCCTACGCTTCGTGAAGTGTTCCAGCCGCCTGACTCCGGTTGGGACCGTGCGAGCGCCTTCGGTGGCGACGAAGACGCAGTGGGCATCTCAGCCCCTCCCTTGCCTCGGCCCGGTAGCTTCGGCCACGCCGAACCTGCTTCCCTTTTCCCAGGCCTGTCTCACGAGTGGGACAGGTGCAGGATCACGGACACGGCCAAGGCGAAAGCCTTCACTTCGCACGACTGGGCGGCTCTCGCTGGCAACCAGTCGGCTGGCCGCATCGCCGAAGCCTTGCAACCCAGCCTCGACTTCGTCGCCTCCGGCCTCGAGGTTGACTCTGAGGCAGCTGCAGTTCTCTCTCAGGTGCAGGATGCCATCGCGTCTCTGGTCGAATCCCTGCAGCGCAGCACGGACCGCTATACCCTGCGCTGGACCCACTCGGCCGAACGCTTTGAAGCCTTCCAGATGTTCTCTAAGCTCTACGAGGCTCAGAGCGCAGGTCCTCGATGCATGTACCCTGGCAACATCGCCCTCCAGCATCAGGTCGCCCTCGCAGATCTCAAAAGCTGCAAGGCCGCCTTGTCCAAGTCTACTGCTCGCGGGGGAACCAGCGACAGCCCTTCGCGCAAGGGCAACAACGGTGGCCGCCGTTACCCCCAGCAGGCCGCCGCTCCCGAGCACGCGGGGCGCGGCGGCACGCGGGGGGGAGGTGCGAGTGCTTCGGGTGCCAAGCGCGGCGGCGGTCCCGTCGTGGCGGGCACCCCCCAGTGATGCCCCTCCGGGGGCAGGCACGAAGAGGGGTATCGTTCCTCTCGTCGAAATTCGCCGTCGACATCAACCAAAACGTGGCTCCCCCCTCCCCTTCTGGGGGGGGGGAGCATGCGCTCAGAAAGGTATCGTCCCTTTCGTCGAGTTGCGCACTCGACCTCCAGGCTCGGAGCTTGGTCAAAAACGTGAAAAGAGTGGGTCCTCGCAGACCCTCCCGCATGCCGCTCGCCGCATGCGCCACGCGTTGGTTCCCAGGGCGTGGCCGCCTATTGGCAGGTCCCCGCTCGGCGGGCACCTTTTACTCATCCAAGGTCAAAGCGTCGCTGGCCTGGTGGGCGGACAGCGCGCGGTCTACTCCCCTGGCAGTCCTAAGATGGATCTCGCAGGGAGTCAAGGTGGAATTCAGCAGAGAATTCCGACCTCTTTCTCTGGCGCCTCGAGAGGTGCACCCTTCGGAGATACCGTTCATACTGGCAGACCAGGACAAGGGGCGGCGGGCCGGCGCCTACGTCGACCTGGCCCCGGGAGGATCTTCCTTCCTTTCCCGCTCGAGGGTACATACCACCGCTGCCGGCAAGTCCCGTATGGTCCATGCACTGTGTGCTCTGAACGAGGTGACAGTGAAACGCCCCACTCGTTGCGAGGGCGTTGCGGATTTGCCCAAGCTGCTTCGCCCGGGCGATTACCTTTTGTCGGCGGACGTGGAGGCGGCCTTCTGGCACGTCCCCATCCATGCGTCAAGTCGCAAGTTTTTCTCCAGTCACTTCGCCATGCCCGCGGAGTACATCGTGGACGGCTCATCGCGGAGGACGCCTTTGCTCCCCGGAGGATATTGGGCTTGGCAACCGGCGGGACCCGCCCCTCGAGTCTCCTCTTCGTGGAGATCCAGCGCAGATTCGCTCCCTCCCTTGCGCGCGGAATCCTCCGCGCCGCTGCTTGCCCCTCTCCCAGAGCCGCACCTCCTCCCCCCCCACCCCCTCCCCCACACAGGCCGCTGGCTCCAGATTGTGGAATTTTCGCACGCTGCCCTTCCCTTCGGTTGGACGAGCTCTCCCAGGATTTGGGAGGCGGTGTGTCGGGTGTTGGCGGCAGCGCTTCGCCAAGTAGGGATCCGCGTGCTGATCTACGTGGACGACTTCCTCCTGGCTTTGCGTTGCAAGTCGGAGGCGTATTACGCTCGCACCTTGATCCAAGCGGCCTTTACGGCCAGCGGCATTACTCGAGCGCCGGCGAAAGGCCAGTGGATCCCGGGTCACGTCCTGTTCGATCACCTGGGCTTCCACATCTCCACCCTCGGCAGCGGCCTTCTGAAGGTGCCCGAGCGTCGTTGCCGCATTTTGCGTGCGCTAGCGCGCGACCTTTTGCGTACCGCTGCCCTAGAGCGCCGACAGGTATGCTCGGACAAGCTCCGCGTGTTCACTGGCACCGCGGTCTCTTGCAGTGTAGCGAATCCGCAAGCCTCTCTGCGATTGCGTTCTCTCTTCGATGCCCAGGAGGAATACAGGCTCAGGAGCGTCCTGCAGCGCGCTCAGCTCCGGGACCTGGCCTGGTGGGCGGACCTGCAGTTCGACAGCCCTGCCAACGGATGCCTCTTCTGGCCTCCAGCGGCTTCTGTAAGCATGTGGACGGACGCGAGCGGGTCGACAGGCTTCGGCTCCGTCCTAGAAGTGCCATCGCAAGCTCGCCGTACTCACGGATCCTTTTGGCGCAAGGAGGACATCCCCCTCCCTATATGCGTCAAGGAGCTCAAAGCAGTCAAGCTTGGGCTGATCGAGCATGCCGACGCCTTGCGCGGCCGTACAGTCAGGCTGTTTCAAGACAACCAGGCCGTCGTGGGGGCCATGCGCGCCTTTTCAAGCTCCAGCCCAGCCATGATGGTCGAGCTACGGGAGATTTGGGCTCTCCTCGACTCGAACCAAATCCGCTTCACCATCGAGTACATCCGGTCCGAGCTGAACCCCGCGGATGCCCCAAGCCGACTGTGCTCTCCAGACCTCTGGAGCCTCTGCCCGCGGATGCGCTGTCAGCTCCTGCACCGTCTTCGCCATCGCCTCTCGCGGTCAGTCTCTCTAGACCCTTTTGCTTGTCGCGTCTCTGCAGTTGTGCCCCGCTACGCCACGCCCTTGTACGACTCCAAGGCCCTGGCTATGGACGGATTGTTGCTCGACTGGGCCCACGAGTGCCTTTGGCTTTGCCCCCCTTGGCGCTTGCTATTAGATGTGGTGGACAAGCTCCAGCGTCACGGGTGCGGAGGGGGCATCTTGATCTATCCCGCATGGCCGCTCCAACCGTGGTGGGAGCAACTGTCAAGCTTGCCGGGGCTCCATTTTCGGTTGCCCCCCGCACGGTTCGTGGTCGTCCCGCATCACTCCAGCAGGCACAAGGTGGAGCCACTTCTCAACCACTGCGTCACGCTGCGGGCCGTCATCATGCCTGCCTTCTATGGAGACCTCCCTTCAGCGGAGCCCGGTTTCTCCGGTGTGTGCCCTCCCTAAGGGCAGGGGACAAGGTGTTGGTCACATGCGCCATCACTCGCCGAGCTTTTCTTGCTCGCTCGGGCGATTTGCGAACCTACCGCGCCGACCTGGACAACGCTCTCGTGGATTCCGAGGCACTGGTGGTTGGCGCTGCACCCGATCTCCTCATCCCCAAGCAGCCATGGGCCTCGGCCTTGGTAGCACGGGCTCTGGCGGACGTCGACATGGATCGACCGGGTGCCCTTGCCGCGGCGCAGCTGTTGGCCAGCGGCCGCCGACCTGGGACTCTTCGCTCCTATGAAGGCAAGTTCGATCGTTTTTTCCGATTTTGCACGGACGTTCAGATCAGTCAAGGTTTCCCTGCCTTGTCGCCTATGCCCGCGACCTCTTCTTCTGTGTTGCTGTACCTCGGCTGGCTGCAGGAAGAAGACAAGGTTCATGCTCGGTCTCTTCAGCCCTACATGAGCGCTATCAATCAGGCGCACGTAGACTTCGGGTTTCCTCCGCCAGCTGTCGGTCAGCTAGTGCGCTTGGCTCGCCGGGGGTTCGGCGAGGTTGAAGGAGAATCCTCCGCATCGGTACGCCGCATTCCTCTCCCGGCTGCCGTCGTCATGCAGATCTTGAACCTGGGGCTCGTCACCCTATCTGTTCCCGTTCTCCGCGCATGCGCATGCTTGGTAGTGCAGTTCCTTTGGTTCGCACGCGCAGATACTGGCATCCACTTGCGTCAAGGCCACGTGGGTATCGGTGCCTTCGGTATTACGCTCTCAGAGCGTACTAAGACCATTGCGCGACATTTGGCGGCTCCCATGACTCGCCCGTGTCTCGCTGCTTGGGACCCCGATGGGCTCGTCCTGCGGCTTCTTCGGCGCTGGCTCCATGCTCGCGGCACGGTCTCGGACGACGCTTATTTCTGGGCTCTGCCGGGGGAAGCTTCTTCCGAGGCGTGGACTTCTGCGCTGATTAATGCGTGGTTGCACGAGATTCTGTCTGTCCTGCAGGTGCAGCCACCGCTCGGTTGTTCGTGGTCTTCGCATAGCCTGCGCAGCGGCGGAGCATCCGCTGCTTTCGCCCTCGGCGTCGACCTGCTTGTCATCATGAACTGGGGCTTGTGGTCTACCCTGGACTCCTTGCACCTTTACGTGGACGTGCTGGTACAACCTGACGCAGCTGCAGCCTTGTTCTTTGGCCATTTGCTGCGCGTGCCGTGTCCTCCCCCTGGTGCTCCTCCTTCGTGAGGGTCTTGTCTGTTTATATTATCTACCTTGGTGTTATGTATGTGTTTTTCTTAGCAGCGCGCGTGCGCTTGCGTGTCAGACACCGCCCGTCGGCGGTTCTTCTTCAATGGCACTCTCTCTATTGCCAATAGATAGAAATGCTAGAATCACTATTCGTGGATTCGTGTTTCTACCCGGCAGAGAGGGCCCGTTCCGGGCCGGACGAGTGAGTGCCGTGTAATTCGACGGAATTAGCCCCTGGCTGATTTCGGTCGAGATTCCGGCGCTCTCGTCACTCTTCGAGCGTTGGACGTATACGTCCACGCTCGTCT
>CALGTP010000431.1 GCA_937902105.1 uncultured Actinomycetes bacterium | reverse complement strand
ACATCGTAGGCAGTCGAAATTTCTTTGAACCGCTCTTCGGCTGCGGCGTCACCGGGTCGCGCATCGGGGTGACTCTGGCGAGCCAACTTGCGATAGACCTTTGTGATTTCCTTAGGTTCGGCATCTTGAGCGACACCGAGCACGGCGTAGTAATCCTTTTCGTACCACTCGCGCTGTGCTGTCATCACTCACCTCCCCTAGTACGGGCTTAACCGCGAACTTTAACCATCGCTGGGCGCAACACGCGCCCTTTCCAGGTGTAGCCCGTTCGCATCACATCAACCACGATGCTGTTGCCGTCAGCATCGCCTTCACCCTCTTCATGCATCACCGCATCGGCCTTCATCGGATCGAAAATCTGACCGTCAAGATCTAAAGCTTCAAGACCCTGCTTTTTCAATTCACCGAGCAACAAATTAAATAAGGGTTCAATCTCTGCTGGATGAGAAATGAAAGCAGCCTCACAGGCGTCAAGAACACTGAGTAAGGATTCGGCTATGCGGCCGGTCGCTCGGTCAATGTCGTCAGCAGTTTGTGAGGCAACGCGCTTGCGATAGTTCTCAAAATCAGCCTGAATCCTTTGCGCGATATCGCGAAAAGAATCTCTTTCAGCCATCAACGCATCAAGAAGTTGTTCAACTGTTGGTTCGGCCTCAGGGACCTCGCCTGGTTCAACAACTTCTGCCTCGGTGACCTCATTGTTGTCGCTGTGATCAGCATCCATAATCAACGACTCAACTATCGCCATCGATGATTTCAGCATCAACGATTTCGTCATCATTATCTGCACCTGATGACTGTCCAGATGCAGACGTTCCGGCGGCCTCTGAGTCGCGAGCTGCTGCTTCGTACAGTTTCTGGCTAAATGCTTGGCTGGCTGCCATCAACGCATCGGTGGCAGCTTTGGTGACAGCAAAGTCATTACCTTCAAGTGCAACCTTCAAAGCTGCTAAAGGTTCTTCAACAGCAGCCTTCTCTTCGGCGGTAACTTTTTCGCCTTGTTCGCGCAGAACTTTTTCGGTCTGGTACACCAACGAGTCGGCATTGTTACGAACTTCGGCCTCTTCACGTCGTTGACGATCTTCCTCGGCGTGGGCCTCTGCATCTTTGACCATCTGATTGATGTCATCTTTTGACAGCGTCGACTGACCGCTAATCATCATTGACTGTTCCTTATTCGTGGCCCGGTCTTTAGCACTCACATGCACGATGCCGTTGGCATCAATGTCAAAGGTGACCTCAATCTGCGGAACGCCGCGTGGTGCTGGTGGAAGATCAACCAACTGGAATTTTCCGAGAGTCTTATTGAATGAAGCCATCTCACGCTCACCCTGAATCACGTGAATCTCCACTGAGGGCTGCATATCTTCGGCAGTGGTGAACACCTCGGTGCGCTTGGTGGGAATCGTGGTATTGCGTTCAATAAGTCTGGTCATCACGCCACCCTTAGTTTCAATACCAAGTGACAGTGGTGTGACGTCAAGAAGCAAAACATCCTTCACGTCACCCTTCAGAACTCCAGCCTGAACAGCGGCACCAATGGCCACAACTTCGTCTGGGTTAACAGTCTTATTGGGCTCTTTACCCGTCAACGACATCACGAGCTCTTGAACGGCAGGCATACGGGTTGAGCCACCGACCATAATCACGTGCTGAATCTGACCCTTGGTGAGGCCAGCATCTTTAATGGCCTGCTCAAAAGGAATGCGACAACGCTCAATGAGATCTGCTGTCATCTCTTGGAATCTTGCCCGAGTCAAAGATTCGTCCAAGTGCAATGGGCCTTCTGGCGTCGCGGTGATGAACGGCAAGTTGATCTGCGTCTGTTGAACTTGGCTGAGTTCAATCTTTGCTTTTTCAGCAGCTTCTTTGAGACGCTGTGTGGCCATACGATCGTTCGCCAAATCAACACCATGCGCTGACTTAAATTGATTGACAAGCCAGTCGATGATCCGCTGATCCCAGTCATCTCCACCAAGGACGGTGTCACCATGTGTGCTCTTCACTTCGAAGACACCATCGCCGATTTCAAGAACCGAAACGTCGAAGGTTCCGCCTCCAAGGTCAAAGACCAAAATTGTTTCGTCTTCGTCACCCTTATCGAGACCATAAGCCAAAGCCGCTGCGGTGGGCTCGTTGATGATTCGCAGAACCTCTAAGCCGGCAATCTGACCGGCCTCTTTGGTCGCCGTACGCTGCGCGTCGTCAAAGTACGCAGGCACGGTGATGACGGCTTGAGTCACAGGCTCGCCCAAGTAGGCCTCGGCATCACGCTTCAACTTCATCAAAGTACGGGCGCTGATTTCTTGGGGCGAATACTGCTTGCCATCAATATCTTCGCTGCGCCAGGTTGTACCCATATGGCGCTTGACCGAGCGGAAGGTGCGGTCGGGGTTCGTGATGGCTTGGCGCTTGGCTACTTCGCCAACCAGGACTTCGCCTGCTTTGGAGAAAGCCACGACCGACGGGGTCGTGCGTGAGCCTTCTGAGTTGGGGATGACCACCGGTTCGCCCGCTTCAAGAACTGAAACGACTGAGTTGGTGGTACCGAGATCGATTCCTACTGCCTTTGCCATGATGGTCAACCTTCCTTAGGGGGATATTTGGGGGAATTTTTGCGAATGTTGCGTCGCCGTGGGTCAAGATATCCACTTTCTGGGTCCTTCGCAACTCGTAAAGACAGATCTTTAGTCACCTTGACTAAAGATCCTTGGTGGATCTGGTGGCGGGTTATACCCCATTTGGGGTATAACCCGCCACCAGATCCTCCAAGGTTTGTAGGGAAGGGCCGAGAATGGTGTGGCACAATGACGAGATGACCGCTCATGATCTTGTGATTCGTAACGCCGCCATCGTGGACGGCACTGGAGCCCCCATTCGCCACGGGGATGTGTCAATCACAGACGGCGTAATCACTGAGGTTGCCGAGTCCATCTCGGGGCGAGGTACCCAAGAAATCGATGCTGACGGCCTGACAGTGACCCCCGGCTTCGTGGACATCCATACCCATTTCGACGGTCAGGCCACTTGGGATCCAATCCTTGCACCGTCGAGTATTCACGGTGTCACCTCAATTGTGATGGGCAACTGCGGCGTCGGCTTCGCTCCTGCACTGCCGACTGCCGAACAGCACGCGTGGCTGATCGGGATGCTCGAAGGCGTTGAAGATATTCCCGGAACGGCGCTAGCTGAAGGCATGGCCTGGGACTGGGAAACATTCCCCGAATACATGGACGCCTTAGATCGCCGCCAGTATTCAATTGACGTGGCCGCTCAAGTTGCTCACGCACCATTGCGTGCCTATGTCATGGGCGCACGCGGCGCCGATCCACTCGAAGCACCGACAGCAGATGAATTGGCGCGCATGGCCAAGATGGTTCAAGAAGGTATGCGTTCTGGAGCGTTGGGCTTTACCACGAGTCGCACCTATCTTCATCGCACAAAAGCGGGAGCACCATTAGGAACACGTTTTTCTTCTGCCGATGAACTGCTGGCACTTGGAACCGCGATGGCCGAGACGGGAACTGGAGTTGTGCAATTGATCTCCGATGCCTACCAATCTCCGGATAATGATTTCGCTATTGAAGAAATGCAGTTGATGGAAGCTATGGCCCGTGCGATGGGGCGTCCATTGAGCATGACTGTGCAGCAACCTGAGCCTTTGCCAGATCGTTGGCGCGAAGTCGGAGCCTGGGTTGAGCAAGGCGTCAATAAGGGTCTCTCATTAGCGATGCAGGTCGCAGTTCGTCCGATCGGTATTTTGCAGGGGCTCACGGCAACTGTCAACCCATTATTGCCGTGCCCCAGTTTCACGGAGATTTCCCAACGACCACTCTCAGAAATTCTTGTCGCCCTGCGAGACCCGCAGCGCGTTGCGCGCATTGTCGCCGAACATCATGCGGCTCTTGCGCATATGGAGGGGCTTGGCAGCGAAATGTTTGGTGGCTTTCACAAGTTGTATCCCATGGAAAATCCAGTCAACTACGAGCCTTCACCTTCTGACTCAATTGCTGCTCGAGCACAAGCGGCAAATCGCGATGTCGTGGAGTTTGTCATTGAACTCATGACGCAGGACAATGGCAATCGCTTGCTGTATATGCCCTTATTTAACTTTGCGCACAACAATCTTGATGACATTCGCGAAATGTTGCTGAATAAAAATTCCATCATCGGTTTGTCCGATGCCGGGGCACATTGTGGAACTATCAGCGACGGCAGTGCCACGACTACTGCATTAGCTCTGTGGACTCAAGATCGTACCCGTGGTGAGAAGTTGCCACTGGAATTCATGGTCAATCACATCACTGCGCGAACAGCGAGTTTCGTGGGATTACTTGACCGTGGAGTGATCGCTCCTGGATATCTCGCCGATATCAACGTCATTGATATGTCGACATTGGGCACTCCGCCACCGCGTATCGTTCACGATCTTCCAGCTGGCGGACGCCGCCTGATGCAAACGGCAACTGGTTATCGCTACACCATTAAGAACGGCGCAGTGTCTTTCGTCAACGGAGAACATACTGGCGTATTGAGTGGCGCACTGATTCGTGGCGCGCAACAGCGACCCCGCTGAGATCAAGAATCAATAATCGTTTCGCCAGCACGCACTTGGCGCGCATACGCTCCATCTCGCTCCATTAATTCAGCGTGAGTTCCCTGCTCAACTATGTGACCCTCATCAATCACCACAATGCGGTGAGCATCACGAATGGTTGAAAGTCGGTGAGCGATGACTAAGGCCGTGCGCCCGCGAAGAGCTTCGTCGAGCGCAGCCTGCACAAGGGCTTCGTTTTCATTGTCAAGGTGGCTTGTTGCCTCATCAAGAATCATCACCGCGGGATTTTTCAATAGCAAACGAGCAATGGCAAGTCGCTGTTTTTCGCCACCAGAGAGGCGGTAGCCCCGCTCACCGACAATTGTGGCTAAACCATCGGGCAAAGCTTCGATCGTCTCCAGAATGCGTGCCGCACGACATGCCTCAATGATTTCAGCCTGAGTTGCATCAGGTTTGGCGTAACGCAAATTGGATTCCATGCTCTCGTGAAAAAGATGTGGATCTTGCGAAACAACCCCAATGGCAGCACGCAATGAGTTACCCGTTAAGTCACGCACATCGTGACCATCAATTTTTACTGAACCCGCCGTGACGTCATAGAGACGCGGAATCAACGAGGCCATAGTGCTCTTACCAGAGCCAGATGCACCAACAACAGCAATCGTCTCACCAGGCTCAATTGTCAATGACATATTTTTCAGAACATCAACATCAGGGTCGCCAGTGGGTGCACCGGGCATTTCCAGTGAAGGAACCGAGACCTCGCTGGCGGGTGGATAACGAAAGGTCACGCAATCAAACTCAATACGGCCACGAGGATCGACGAGATCAATCGCCCCTGGTTTATCGGCAATAGATACTGGTGCATCGAGGACTTCAAAGACGCGATCGAAACTAACAAACGAAGTCAAGAGATCGACACGCGCATTGGTCAAGCCCGTGAGGGGTTGGTAAACACGTGACACCAATGTCGCCAAGGCCACCAAAGTTCCCGATGTGATGTCATCGGACACTACAAGTTGGGCACCGATGCCATAAACAGCTACTGCTCCAAGAGCACCGACCAATCCAAGTGCAACAAAGAACACCCGACCGTAGAGAGCTGAAAGAATTCCGATATCGCGAACCCGTGAAGCACGACTGGAAAATGCATCAACTTCGCCTTGGTGGCGACCGAACAATTTCACCAGTAAAGCTCCAGAGACATTGAAACGCTCGGTCATTTGAGTATTCATTTGAGCGTTGAGCGTCATCTGCTCACGAGCAATGACTTGTAAGCGTTGACCAACACGTCGCGCGGGAATCACAAAGACCGGCAAAACGATCAGTGACAGTAGGGTCAATCGCCATTCAAGCGTGAGCATTGCGCCCAATGTCATCAACAACACAACGACGTTACTGACAACGCTTCCGAGAGTTGATGTCACGGCAGATTGAGCACCAACGACATCATTACTCAGGCGACTCATCAGGGATCCTGTTTGAGTTCGCGTGAAGAAAGCGACTGGCATTCGCTGCACCTTGTCAAAGAGAGCAACGCGCAGGTCATAGATAAGACCTTCACCAATGCGCGAAGAATACCAACGCTGAGTGATCGCCAAAACCGCGTCAAACAATGCGGCGGCAATAGCAAATGATGCGAGCCACCAGATACGACCGCGATTCCCCGAAGGTATGGCATCGTCAATGATCGCCCGAAAAACAAACGGTGGGACCAAGGCGATCGCCGCAGCCAGAAGTATGGAGACCAGAAAACCGATGATGCTGACCTTGTATGGGCGCGCAAACTGCCAGACGCGGACCAGCGATGAGCGGTCAATTTTGCGACCTTTCACTGCCGTCGAATCACTCGGCATCATCATGTGAGGTCCCATACGCATAAGGGAGCAGGCTACCTCTAAGGTTTGCTATGACCCGAGTGAGACTTTGCGCACTAGTGATGGTGCTAATCGTCACAGCATGCTCGAGTAAGACCCGAAATTCGCCCCCAGATATCACCGATCCGACGGTCCCGACGGTGAACGATTGGGAGACCACCCTGACATGGAAAGAGTGCGATAGCGGAATTGATTGCTCATCACTTGAAGTGCCTTATGACTACTCGTCTCCGGAATTGGGAACATTTATTCTTCCGGTTGCCCGCCATCGCGCCACGCAACCGGCTTCCCGCATCGGGACTCTTTTAGTTAACCCTGGTGGTCCCGGCTCAGCGGCAACGGATTGGGCATCGTATGCAATTCAAGTTTTTAGTACCTCAATAGTTGAACGCTTCGACATCGTCGCTTGGGATCCCCGTGGTGTCGGCGGGTCAGACCCAGCAATCGATTGCGTTGACACAATGGATGATTATTTCGGACTTGATCCTTCTCCCGATAATGGCGACGAATTGAAATCTCTCATTGAGGGCGCGAAGAGTTTTGCCGATTCATGTGCAGTCCGTAGTGGCGACATTCTTGCTCATGTGGGGACAATTGACGCCGCTCGAGACATGGATGTTTTGCGCAGAGCCCTGGGCGAAGAGCAGATTTCATACGTTGGCTTTTCATATGGCACGAAACTCGGCGCCACTTGGGCCACGCTATTTCCCACATCGGTGCGCGCTGCAGTTTTTGACGGCGCCGTTGATCCGATTCTTGGGTACGTTGACGATCTGATTGTGCAGGCCAAAGGTTTTGAAACATCACTCAATACTTTTCTTGATCAGTGCGATGTCAAGCAGTGTTCGTTCATTCAAGTTGATGAAACAGCGCGCCAAGCCTTTGACCGAATCATGTTAGGCCTTGACAATGCACCCATAACTTGCTGCCCAACTCGCCCACCTACCAATCAAGGTGTCGCCCAAACGGGCATCATCGCAACTCTCTATGGTTCGTACCGTTGGGGCGAGTTAGAGGATGCTCTATCGGCTGCTTCTTCTAGTGATGGGCAGCCTTTGCTGATCTTGTTTGACGATTATTTTGGGCGACAAAATAATGGCTTCATCGATAATTCAATTGACGCATATATAGCGATCACCTGCGCTGACAGAGATGAGCAACTGACACCGCAAGATATTCTCGGACTTGAGTCACGCTTGCAAAATGTGGCACCACGATTGGGTGCATCGTGGATCCAAGAAATGATGATCTGTGCGCATTGGACAACGCCCACGCAAGGCGGTCTCTCACTACGTGCAGATACAGCAAACAGAATTCTGGTTGTGGGGAGTATTGGCGACGCTGCGACGCCATTATCTGGAACAAGACAGATGGCAACAACATTGGGTCATGCGCGACTTGTCGTCAGCCAACTTGAACAGCACACCACCTACGGCTCCGACCCGTGCGTCACCCAGATTGTTGATGAATATCTGCTCACACTGGCAGATGGACCTGATCTCACCAATTGCTGATGGGTCTACACAAAAGTTTTTTACCGTCTAACATTGCAACGTGAACGTTTCTGTCCCGCGCTGGAGATCTCGGCTGGTGATCCTCAGTTTGTTGCTGGCCTCTTGCAGTACGAGTTCTGATACTGAGGTGCCCGCAAGCACCGCCCGACCTGAGACGACTGATCCAGCCGATGCAATCTCGTGGGAATCCTGCGGCGATGGTCTTGAATGTGGCTATCTAGATGTTCCCATTGACTACACCGATGAGAATTCGGCAACGACATCTTTATATCTCACCAAACATATGGCGACGAGTTCGTCACAGCGCATCGGAACCCTTCTCGTCAACCCGGGTGGGCCGGGTTTTGGTGGTTCTTTTCTCGCAGAATCAGCTGACAATATTTATTCACCAACACTCCTGAAATCTTTTGACATCGTTGCTTGGGATCCGCGTGGCACTGGTCAATCAATCCCTGCCATTGACTGCACTGATGACTACGACTACTTCTTCGCAGGTGGCGACATCACACCCGACACTGAGCAAGAGCGGGCCGATGGCATCGCAACATATAGAGAATTTACTGAACTGTGCTTTGAGAAAAATGGGGACCTCTTGCCTTACGTCGGCACCAATAATACGGCTCGCGATATGGACATGATTCGCCGTGCACTCGGCGAGGACAAAATCAGTTATTTCGGTTTTTCGTACGGTAGTGAATTGGGCGCCACGTGGGCCACATTGTTTCCCGACACAGTACGAGCAGCTGTTCTTGATGGCGCGTCTGATCCAGAGGCCAATTGGATCGATGGCGGGTTACAGCAAAACAAAGGTTTTGAAGATACAATCGCGACTTTCTTGGCGCAGTGTTCGGCGAATAGCGCTTGTGCCTTTCATAACTCTGGTGATGCTGAAGGGGCTTTTGATTCTCTCATGGAGTCTCTTGACGAGAACCCAATTCCCACCACCTCTGGACGGCCAGATCTCACACGCGGGATGGCACTGACTGCAGTTGCCCAGGCAATGTATTCCGATACGTACTGGAGCGAACTTGAAATTGCACTTATGGCTGCACAAGCCGATGACGGAACAGGTCTGTTATCACTATTCGACCAATATTTTCAGATGCTTCCTGATGGCTCGTACGGCAATGAACTCGAAGCGTTTCTCAATATCTTGTGTGCTGATAATTCCGAACGAATGACTGTCAAAGAAGCTGATTCATATGTGCCGCGACTCCAAGCCAATGCACCTCGCTTTTCTCCCGGAACTACCGGCGATTACACCTGCGTGTTTTGGCCCAAGGCGCTCGACCCACGGATCACGATCACTGGTATCGGCGCAGGGCCCATCGTTGTCATCGGTACAACCGGCGATCCCGCAACACCACTCGAGGGAACGCGCAACATGGCCAACGTACTTGAGGATGGACGACTGATTGTCGTGACCGCCGATCAGCACTTGGGATACGGCGTGAACAGTTGTGTGAATGACGCTGTCGACACTTACCTCATTGACTTGGTAGTGCCCACCGCTGAACTCGACTGCTAATCATCCCCCCTCCCCAGCGTCCGCCTTCTCGGTAGTTTTTGCGTCTTAGGTAGGTTTCTGAGCGTAAAACAACAGTTTCCCTACCTAGAACGGTGCGGATGCGGAACGGTG
>CALGTP010000430.1 GCA_937902105.1 uncultured Actinomycetes bacterium | reverse complement strand
GAACCAGGGGGAGATGGGGGAATAGATGAAATCATCCAGACGATTGAAGAGGCCATGTGCAGAATGTGGAGGGAGGAAATGGAGAGCAGAGGAGAGCCGGAAATAATGAAGGAAGTCCTGATAGCGTCTAGGCACGACAAGGCGGCAAATAGGTTCAAACACTCGTATCACGTTATATTCCCAGAGATTTA
Organism: uncultured Actinomycetes bacterium; assembly: GCA_937902105.1. Taxonomy (GTDB): domain Bacteria; phylum Actinomycetota; class Acidimicrobiia; order Acidimicrobiales; family Ilumatobacteraceae; genus Casp-actino8. The sequence continues at coordinate 9,396 of CALGTP010000430.1, read as the reverse complement.
CTGCGAGGGGAACAATGACCGCCTTAAAGAATTAGTGAAGACCTTGGGAGAAAACCCCCAGCTGCAGCGCAGGGGGAAGGCAGGACAACCTATGTGCGCGATAGACGGTAATGTCTACTCCAAGTGGCAGAACTTCCGAATGGTAGAATCGTGCAAGAAGACAGAAGAGTGGAGACTGGGAAGAGATGTGGGAACCTTGAGGTGGCGAGACCAAGGAGCCCGGAGTATGACGAGCCTACTGCGAACGGTAATCTCCAGAGATGAAGGCGGGGGAGTGCGGGTGGCCAAGAGAGACCAGACAGATGAGAAGATGGGAAGCGAAAGAGCGCTCCTACAAGCACTGCGAGTGGACGGCATGACAGTGACGAGCAGGGGGCTTCGGGCCTGGGGCATAGGGATATGCCCGGGATCGGGAAAACGACATGTGAAGGACTGCTGCTCATGGCGGGTGGAAGGAACGGATGTGAGGAGAAGGCTGGAGTGTAGCCAGGGAACAGAATGTAAACCTCTGTTAGTGGGGGGAGAAGTTAAGGGCGAGGAAGAGGAGAGGCTGTGGGCCGGCAGGGCCTGGGAAGAAAGCAAGGGAATGGAGAACACGAGGAAGAAGATTCAGCTTGACGACGCGGGGGGAGGAGAGGAAGAACAAGAAGAGAAGTGGGCAGACTTCATGACCCTGGAGGCAATGTGTGTAATGGGGGCGGCGGCACTGGGGTGGCACACGGTACTATCCGAGGAAGGGAACAGAAAGGAAACCACGGCTCTTATGACACCAATGGCCACAGGGAAGGCCTTCGAGAATGAGGAAGAAGGAGAGAGGGTACGAGGGGCGATGCAACGCTATGCGGGCACAGTAGGCGTACACCAGGAAGAGAGTACAGGACAGTGGGTATGTTTTAGGGTCCAATGGGACAAGAGGAGGGCGACGTGGCAGACGGCCGGAGGGGCGATCAGGAAGAAAACGGAGAAAACAATGGCGAGGTGGATCGTGGGGGAGGGAGGACGGGAGGAGGAATGGGTGATGGAAAGACGTAAAGGGAAACTGTGCTCTAATCCCACCAATTTCGGACTGATCGCATGGGCACTCCTGTGGCAGGAGGAGTCACGGAAAGTGGTAGTGGGAGAAATGGTAGAAGTATTGAAGATGATAGCCAGAAAAACAATCACAGCTCAACTGGCGGGTGACCAGCTGAATGGAGCAATGAGGGAGCTGGTTGGATATGGCCCGACGGGGGAGTGGGAAAAGATTGAGGGGGTAACAAGAGAGGGAGGGAACAGGGCTGAAGGCGGGAGCAAGAAAAAGAGGAAAAAGGTACAGCAGGGAATCAGAGGGCTCATGACGAACCCGAGAGAGGCAGAAGTGTCTCACACTAAAGCCACAGTGGAGAAAGGGGAACAGAGCGATAGTGAGGGCACACCAGTAAGGGAGGAGCCGTCGAGGTGGGACCGACAGGGATCTGCCTTTGGAAATGAAGGGCGCGACTGGAGCTCAGTGGCAAGCAGACGACAGGGAACAAGCCGAGTGGTAAGCCAGAACGTGGGGCCGGTTGGATTCCGCAACTCCAGAAGACTCATCGAATCGATTATCCACCAGCATCAACCCGCAGTTCTCTTACTCCAGGATTGTAGGGTAAGGAAGGACAAAATAAAGGAGGTAATAGCGGAGGCGAGGAAGCAGTGGCCGGAATACAAGATATTTATGACGTCAAGCCAGAGGATCAGCAAGAGCCGGTGTGAACGGTCAGGGATGAAGGTTCGAAGATACCAAATGTCAGTAGCAACTCTGGTCCACAAGACGTGCGGAGAAGCTGGTGACTGCACACTGACGGGCGAGAAAGAAGAAGGGTTCGACAGAGGACGGATGCTTACGGTAAGACTGAGGAGAGAAGGGAAGAAAGATGTGTTCGTGACGAATGTCTACAACCACACTGCATGCGAGGGGACACGACAACTGTGTCTACTGGAAGCGCTGAGGGGAAGACTCGAGAAGACAACAGAGCAGAAATGCGCACACGTGGTGGGGGGAGATTGGAACGCAGGACTGTTCCCAGAACAAAGGCGGGGATACACAGGGCAAGAAACTGCAACGCAGGCAGCAGACGCACGATTCGCAGCATTCGTGGGAAGGAAGACGCTGAAGGGAGGATGGTGGGCGGGCAACGTAACGGAGGGGCTACTAACTCGACGACATACTGCCACAGGCCATCAAGCGAGGCTAGATGAGATACTGATACACAATGGAGAGGAGCTGGAAGGAGGATGGGAGGAGAGAAGAGAGAGGGGATACAGCTATGTGTTACGCACGGCACACCCAGGGGCAGTGGAGTACGACCACGGCACCCTATATGCAGACATACCAAGGCAGCTGATCCAGCAACCGCGAAAAGCAAAGAAATCTAAAAAGGTGAAGAGGGTGGATCGGAAGAAATGGGAGGAGGAGGCAGAGGAATGGGCAACCAGAGTCAGAAGTAGAGGATTGGAAACGAGCAAGGGGAGAGGATCGGAAGCCAGGGAGGAAAAGGGGATGATTCCACTGTCAGAAGAAGAAGTGAGGGGGGAAATGAAACGGTGGATTGCCATTGCCCGAGCAGAACTACCGCGCAAAGAGATGCACATCGGGGGAGAGAAAGCGCGCAGGAAAATGCACTACTCAAAGGAGCAAGCTCTACTCACCAGACAAGTGAAGGAGCTGGAACGAGAACTAATCCGGGCGAATAACAAGACGCAGGGAGACGACAGGGTGGAGAGGGCCAGTAAACAGATTGCGCAATGGATTGGAGGAAGTGGCGAGGAGGATATAGCGCCACTGGAAAGATGGGATGCAGAGGGACGGAGGAAGTGGATAGGGATAGTGAACAGAGAGGCAGGCAAGAGGAAGCAGACTCTGAAGAAGCTGAAAAAGGAGCAGCAAAAGGAGCTTATACGAGAGATGCGAGAGCAAATGAGGAAGAGAATGGACAGACCTAGAGAGAAGGAAATCTCGAGACTGATGGGCAAGAGGGAGGAGGGAACACAGACGACGGCAGCAAAAGCGCGGGCACCTCATAAGAGGCACCCAAATGGTGTGCAGGGGGTGCTGAAGAGGGAGAAGTGGAAGAACTGGTTCGAGGCATGCGAGCACACGGAATCGGGATGGTTAGAAGAAGCATGGGCTGTCATGGACAGGGGAGAAGAGGAGGCAGAGGCGAGGACATACTACAAGGGAGGAGGGACTGTAAGAGTCACAGTGCACAAAGGCAGAGATGTAAAGGTGAGCATGAGACCTCTCCACCACCTAACACGTTTCCTGCACACAATGCCCACCCTCGAGGAGGGAGAGGGAGTGACAGTAACAGCGGAGAAAGAGAGTAGTGGAGACAGCTGGAGCGAGGAGTTGGACGCTATGGCGGAGCAGGAATGCTTCTTTGGGACGAATGCAATGCCCAATAAGCCAGTATGCAGAGTGTGCGAAGCCAAGGGCACGCTGGGAACGAACATCACGCCCATGGGGTGGGGGGAAGAGACTCGGGGAGGAGAGCGGGGCATTAGGTACTACTGCCACCAGTGTAGGAGCCTTAGCAAGGACGTGGGCAGCGAAAAGATGGGGACATGCCCGATACCGAGGGAAGTATTCGCGCAGGGGAGGTTGGATGCAGAAAATCCGATCCTGCGAAAGGAGGTGGGAAGGGAAGAGTTCGATGAGTGGATGAGGAAGCTCCCGAGGGGGAAGAGTGGAGGGCCGGATGAGATGACGTATGAAATGTGGCAGGTAGCCCCTGACCCAATGAGAGAGCTGCTGTGGAGGTCAGTGAACTCAGTACTGGCAGGCAGCCCGCTCCCGGAGGAGTGGACAGGAGCATTCACGAAGCTGATTGTGAAAAAGGCAGGAGCGGAAGGACATTTAGAAGACCTCAGGCCAGTATGCCTGATGAGCACAGCGGCGAAGATCATAACGGGGATATGGGCACACAGACTGTCCACCACGCTAGAAGCACGAGGGGTGCTAGAGGACGTGCAGGAAGGGTTCAGACCAGAGAGATCCACTAAAAGGCAAGTAATGAGACTGCTCAACTGTATTAACGACGCGAAGCGAAACGCAAAACAGCTGGTAGTGGCGTTCCTGGATTTCGAGAATTACTTCAACGCAATTGGACTGGAGTGCCTATTCGAGATACTAGAAAACTTTGGGATGGCGAAGGAGGATGTTGAGCTACTGAAGCAGTATTACGCGCATTCCTACTTCCAGGTGGCGCAGGGAAGTGGAGAAGTGACGGCGAAGATACGATTGCAAAGAGGACTGAGACAGGGATGCCCCCTATCGCCCATCCTTGGGGGGGTGGTCGTAAATGCTCTGATCAGGTGGCTGGAAAGCAAAGGAGGAGGATACCAACACAGCTCCGGGGAGGAGTACAACACTCTACTGTTTGCCGATGACAGCACGCTTCTGACGGAAAGTAAAGAGGCGATGCAGACACTCTTGGACACGGTAGAGAGCTTCTCGGATTGGTCCGGGATAAGAGTGAACTTGAGGAAATCCGAGATATCGGGGTACAACTTTAGAAGCCGAAGAGCGCTCTGGGTGAGGGACCTGACGATAGGGGGGGGGAAGATGACGTATTTGGAGCCGACGAAAGCCTTTAAATACCTGGGGATAAGAGTGTCCATCACGGGGGATATGCGGGAAGAAAGGAAGTACATCGAGCAGGCAACAACAAAGATGATCGAATCCATCGCGGGACATCAGTACTCGCCGGCGCAGATGCACTGGGTGGTACAGGTTGCCATAATACCGATATTTAGATACTCAGCGGCCCTGGCTGGGTGGAACGAGGGCGGGCTGCAGACGCTGGAAAAGGCATGGACAAGAGCTTTCCGACAGGCGTGGAGAACGGGGAAGACCACCCCGGCAGTCACCTTCTGGGCCCCACGAGAGCACGGAGGATTAGGGTGCCTCTCAGCACGAGCCATTGTAACACAGGAAGTGATAGGACTGATGCGACAGAGCGCCGAGCTAGAGGATGACCTGAAACGGGTGGGGAAATATGAATTGCGGAGGATAGTGACAGACAAGGGATGCACAACACTGGAGGCGGCTTGCAGAGAGAGCCAATGGGACGGGGGTACATGGGCAGAAACTACAGATGTATACGAGAGATTCATCAGCCATGCGTCCAGGAGCATGAGTATGCAGTGGGAGGACATGGTGCCCGAGGGAGGAGAAGCGGGAAGGGAACAGCAGCAGGAGACTGGGGGCGAGAGGGGGATCATGACTATCATGCGGCAGGAAACCCCCGAGGGGCGAGATCCTGAGAGATGGAGGAGTGCGAGAGCATGGCTGAGAAGATTGCCGGGATGGGGAATACGCACGGTGCAGGAGGTTCAAAAGGAGAGAACTGTGATCCTGCCGGATATGTTGAGAAGAATGATGAAGCAGGAGGAGCTGAAAGAGCTTGAGTGGGCGGTGGAGAACGAGGGAGTGCAGCTGAGAATAGTGTGGGCAGGGGAAGAACAACGGAACGCACAGACACCCCAAACTCCGAAACTGAGGGAAGCAGCGCGAGGAGAAGAGCTGATAGGAGGCACAGTACGACAGAGAGGGAAGAAGGGGTACGTAGCGGGAAAGATAACTGGGTTTGATGGGAGGGAGTACGACGTCCGACTGTACAACGGATTACAGATGAAGTGGTCGGAAGAAGAGGTGCGGGACCGATGGGACGCGGACCAATACACCGTTCGTAGAGGGTGGACGGCACTCGACCAAAAGACGTTGCAGACAGGCGTGAAAGCAGTCGTGGCGAGGAAAGTGGAAGAAACGAAGCACAGACACGTAGTGCCATTCCCTTCGAAAATCGATGGGAATGAGTGGGCGGTGATGGAGACCTGGTACACGTGCACAATGAAGGCACCAGACACAGGACATGTACGCACCTTACTCAGAGAAGGACGCGATAAGCAGGCAGCGGAGCTGCTAGTGACACAAGGAACCCTGTTCTGGGCGCCGGCGTTGACGTGGAAGGGATGGACAGCATCCGCGTCGACAAGCAAGGCGGGATGGTGGGTGAAGGCAACGGGAGTAAGGATGGAGAACCAGGAAATAATATTAGAAATCCGCAGCGTACAGAGGGACGAGTTCCATCGGCAGGGAGACATCAGGGTGGATGGCCCCGTCACCCTAAAAAAGGGGCAACCGTGGGGACTGAGACAGGTGATGCAGGCAACGGCCCCAGCCATGGCCGTACTGGCAGAGGACGAACTGGAGAGGAGCGCGGGGGGGTTCCGTCGATGCGGGGCATTGCAGGCATTCAGGGAAAAGGAGCCGAAAACGGCAGAAGAAAGGAGCGAGGAGCAGCCGTTAGCCCCAATACAGCGACCCCGAGGGAAGAAGGCTATAGAACTGCCGGTCATTGACTTCAAAGTTGACTGGAAGGCGTCGCAGGGGAGGCTGGATACGGGCCCAGAGATAGGCAAGCTGGCGGGAGTAATGTGCAAGAAGGGGCAGGCACATCAAACGGAAGCAGCAAAGAAGCGAACGATGAGGAGAGATAAAAGGAGCATTCGGCGGGGAGCACCGCGGGAGAAGAAGGTCTCGGACAAAAAAGTGATAGACGAGACTAGATGGGAACTGCTGAAGCTATGGTGCGGGAACGCAGCCGTGCAGCAATGGGACGAGGCGTGGGAGAGAACGGCAGAATGGGAATTGGGGGGAGGCAGAACGCTGGACTGGAGCATCACGTCGGAACTGAGGAGGAGCAGAGAGCTGCAGATGATGGTGCGAGCACATACACTCACAGCCGATCCGTCGTACGAGAGATATCTGGGGGAGGATGAGAGCAGCAGCGTAAAGGATGGAGACCGAATCCTAGTCCCCCTGCAGGAGATAGGAACGCAATACAGACAGAGTTGGGTACAAGCCTGTATCGAAAAAGCGGGTCACTGGGTGGTGATAGCGCGGAAAGAGGACATAAGCATGGAGCAGGTACGAGCTTTAGAACAACACGGTAAGTTAATCAGACGGGTGAAGCCCGAACAAAAGAGGTGTCTGGAGAAGGGGTGGTGGAAGACGGGGGAGAGAAGGAGGATAAAAGGAAGGCATGAACATCTTGTTTGGGAGAAGGAGCAGAAGGGAGGAGCAGGGGATGAGAAGGCGGGGGACAAGGAGAGAGGGGAAGCAGGTGCAACGGAAGACGGAGAGGCAGGAAATTTCTGGGACCCGTACCAAGACCCCCCCACCCCGAGCCTGAAGACATACTTACGAGCACTCCCAAGCGGACAGCACTACGGGAAAGGAAGCTGCATAGTAGCCACTGATGGATCGTTGAGGTTGCGCCGCAAGCAGGAGGAGGGAGAGACGATGGGAGCGGGGGTGGCGTGGCAACAAGAAGCGGAGGTGCACCGAGAGGGGGGAGAATCACTTGACGGAAAAGGAGACAATAGGACACCAAAGGAAGACAACAGCCAAGGAGCAGGGAAGAAAGGAGCTCACGACGGGGGAAGACCAAACGCCCCTCAAGCTAAAAATGTGAGCAGAAGGGTGGCGGGCACTTTGTCAAGCACAAGAGCGGAGTTGGCAGCGATAGCACAGGCAGTAGAGTTAGCGCCGATAGGGAAGGACCTGGTCATCTTAGTTGACAGCGCAGCAGCAATCAGGAGGCTGACTTGGTTCAGACGGAAAGATTTTAGACCACACCCGAGCAGGACGAAGGACTATGATATCGTGCAAGAAATAGTAAGGGGAATTTACAAGAGGGGAGAGAAGGGAGCACACACCACCTTGGTGAAGGTACACGGGCACACGGGGGAACCACTGCACGCAGTGGCGGATGCAATGGCGACGGAGGGCGCCGATAGGAAAATGGAAGAAGGGGAGCGACCGCTCTACGAGATACCAGAAACTACCAAACTAATCTTCCTGTCCAAGGGAAGAAACAGAGGCAGAGAAGACAAAGGGCAATGGAGCCCAAAAATAAAAGCCCGCATACGCGAGCACGAAGCGGTGCTGCTGTGGGAGAAGAGACGAGCAGGCACGTGGGCGGAGAAATTCCATAAACGGGAAGGGGTAGGCAGGAAAGAGCTGGGAGAGGCGATACAACGATGCGAGGACTGGGCGGTGACGGGATGGATAAGGAGCCTCACACCGCACTGCTATCTAGTGGCAAGTACGTACAAGAAGTGGAGAATAAGAGGGGACGACACCTGCCTGTGCGGGGAAGGAGCAGAGACCTTTCTCCACCTGCAACTGGCGTGCAAGTTGACCAGCAGGAGGGCAGCGAGACAAGGAGCCCACGACAACGTCATGAGGATACTGGAGGAGGGAGTCATGAGGGACGCGCCGCCTGGAAGACGGGGGGTATGGGACACCAGGGTACGGGACCTGTGCTCACAGGTACTGTCTGTCGCCGAGAGGGAGATAATGGTGAGAAAATGGAAGGGGAGCATAGGGGGACCGAGCATGGACGCAGACTTTGAAAAATGGCACCTGGTGATGCAAAACAAATGGAGAAAGATGGCAGACCGCAGGGGGAGGGCAAGAGGAGAGGAACACCAAGGGCAAAGACCGAGCAGACCATCGGGGATGACGGAGGAAATTGAACGGAAAAGGAAGGAAGCAGCAGCCAGGCAGACGGCCACGGGGAAGCGGAGGCACGGAGAGACCCCAACCCCCAGTTGGGCTAGTAGGGACATGGAGATTGAAGTGGGAAACCAAAAGCCTGATGGTCTGATATTGGACACGGAGGAGAGGGCGATATATATCATCGAAGGAGCGCGATGCAGCGACACGGCGGAGGCTATGGAAATAGTCGAGGTGACCAAGCTTCATAAGTACAGAGCGTTGAGGGAAGAGCTACGCAGGCGATACCCGGGGTACCAAGTGAAGCAGCTGAACTTTATCATAGGGATACAGGGAACCATAGTGGAACACAGATGGAGATGGAATCTCACCACACTGGGCATTGAGAGAAGAAAACAGGATAGGATCATACGGAAGTGTATGACCGCAAGTGTAGAGGGAATGCAGAGAGTCCTAAGAGCAGAGACACGAGGCGGCGACGGGTAGGGGAGCAGGAGCGAAGACGGAGGCCAGGAGGAGGGGGGAAGGATATATATATTATGTAACATACTCACGCACGCACACACGCAAAGGAAGAGGGCAGCAGTAACACCGCTAGGCCACCTGCGGAAACGCAGACAAATGGGGACTCCTATGAGTTTATCCTAATAAAGACACCTCTCTCTCTCTCTCTCTCTCGTTTGCTTCTCCGTAATGGAGCTACGTCAGAGGTTGAGTCTTTTCGTCGGCTTTGTTTCGCCTTAAGGCTGGCTGTACTCTGCCCACTTTCCCCAGTGGCACCTTCCCTCGCCCTCAGAGCTTGGGAATGCGTGGGCTGCCCTCTCTATGCGTGCTATGGTAGTGGCGACAGG
>CALGTP010000429.1 GCA_937902105.1 uncultured Actinomycetes bacterium | reverse complement strand
GCGAATACGTTGAGAATCCCAACTAGGCTGCCAAGGTAGATCAGAGATGGCCAGTCTGTTTTCCCACGAAACTCGCTCTTCCGCAACGATCCAAACAGCAGTAAGGTAAACAGGATAGCCATCCCCAACCACGATGGTTGAACTCCGTGAACCGACGTGGTAACCACCCCGAAGGCGAATATCAACACCCCGCCAATCGCAGCCCACTCCCTTCTCTTCACCGGGCCAAGCAGTAAAAGCTGGACATCTACCTGTACTTTTGACAGTCGACTCACTTCGCGGCCTGGAAAGGCAAACATTATGACGGTGAGGTAAACCAGCAACATTACGCCCCCTGCAACGGCAGAGGCGAACGCCCAGTAGACCCACTGAAACTGCTGCTGCTGTTGTGGTGAGAGCAGTCCGAATATCACGAAGTTGACAGACCGACTGGTCATGAAACAGGCGGAGAAGAGTGTTGCACCACTAAAGGCGGAGATTGCGAGGCGTGTGGCAGCATGACCACGAAATTGAAACTTAACGGTTTCAACCATGTCAATCAAAAATGGTGCAACAATTGTCGCTCGCGCATTGATCGAAGGCACTATCGGGGTGAGCAGCAGCCCGGTGAGAAGTAGCCCAAGATTGTGCCCCGCACTTGAATTCGGCAGGTAACGCAACACCCACAGCAGAAAGCGGAAGCTAAGACCAGAAAGAACCACCACGGTGCCTAATCCAAGGATGCTCATGGCCATAAAAAATCCATCCGAGGAGAACCCCGCAAGAACAGTCTTTGTCGGTGCCAGTCCCAGAGATAGGGTAAGCATCATTGCGAACAAACCCGGAATGTACTGGTCGACTAATTCAAAAACCCACATCACGATGGTCGCTGTGAATATTGCCAGAAACACCACGGGCTCTTTAGCTAACCCTAAGTCAGATCCAAAAACAAGAACCAAGAGTGGCAGCACCGTAGCAGCAAACCAGCCAATGATTTGGATTGTGTCTTTTTGATCAAATCTCCCGACATGAGGGGAAATACGCTCGCGTATGCGTTCACCGCCAAGGGTTGCGAGTAAAGAAAAATAGAACTCTGCCTGATGACCGGCGTTGAACTGATTGAGGCCGGCGAGGCTTGCCCTTGGGATGGCGAATACCACCAGATCAGTCACCGCAATGG
>CALGTP010000428.1 GCA_937902105.1 uncultured Actinomycetes bacterium | reverse complement strand
AGCCGTTCGTCTTGCGAAATACGATTGAAAAACTCTCCGATTTTGGCTTTTTTCCCAGCCGCCAACTGTTCCAAAAGCGGCTCTTGAATGGCGTTGGTAATCAATCCCGAGCGAATCTCAATGTCCCGCACAAACCAGCGCAAGGTCAACTGATCGACCAAAGGTGCAAGTGCGTAAGCGATGCCCGCCAACACTATGAGTAATGGAAGTACGAACCGTATTGATAATCTCATTTATTCTCCTTGTGTGTCTATTAGACATCTTCTTGATATTGTTCTCGTAGCAAGAACTCAATCATCACGATGTCCAAAAAGGCTATGAAAACAGCCTAGGTCGGGGATTTTCAGAGAAGCTTGAAAGCCAGTATGGCTACAAATGTTGGTGCCAATGCCCCGAGAAGCAGCCCCGCTGGATGAATTGTATTGTCAGTAAACTTTTCTTTAAGAATCGCAGCGCCTGCAGGGTTCGGAGCGTTTGCAATGATGGTCAAGCCGCCACCAGTGACCGCACCCGCCACCAGCGCCACCTTAAACTCTTCACTGAGACCGTTGACCAAAGAGCCGAGGTAGGTCAACGCAGCATTATCGGTAATGGCGGTGAGCGCCGTGGCTCCGAAGAATACGGAATTGCCGTTCATACCCATCAGCACAGGCTCCAGCCACCATTGCTGCAGGCCGCCTAAAACAACAAGTCCCGCCAGAAAAAAGGCCACCAAGAGTGCCTCCTTCAGGATCAAGGGGTTCTGGTGGCGCTTATACGCCGTCGTGAATCCCATGAAGAACAGGAACAGTCCCATGAAAATCGCAGGATGGTGAGCAAACACGACCACCAGCGCGAGAAACACTAAGTGCACCATGACGACCGATATCGGCACCGCGGGGTTGGTCGTTGAGGGTGCTTGTTTACCCATGTGCTCGACTTCTTTGTGGAATATCAGGGCCGCAACCGTCGCATTGACAAATACGGCGATGGCAGCCTTCCAGCCAAAGTTCGCCATCATGTAGGCCATGTCCCAGTTCCATTTGGCGGCAACCATGAGAACGGGCGGCGCGGCAAATGGCGTGAGCGTACCGCCAATGGAGATATTGACGAACAGCACACCGATCGTGGCGTACTTGAGTCTGGTGGATGTTTCCTTGAAAAACAGCGTGTCCCTCAGCATCAAAGCTGCCAGAGTCATCGCTGCGGGTTCTGTGATGAAAGAACCCAGCAAAGGAACAAATGCCAGCACCATAAAGTAGGTAGAGACTCCTTGGGGCAGCGGCATTAATTTGGCCAGAATGCTGACTGCAGAGCCGGCAACTTGGAGAATGGGACGCGTACCAGCAATCACCATGATGGCAAATACAAACATGGGCTCTGTGAAGTTGCGTGTATCCAGATAGGCAGTGGCATCCTGCTTTCCGCTGATTCCAAACATGAACAGCATCAGGACCATGGCCCAAAATCCGAAGACGACTTCGACTTCTCCAAGCAGGTGCCAAATCCCGGCATGGCGGGGATTTTGGTGCGCCAGGTGCTCAAAGAACTTCGTGGAAAAAGTATGGAGAACCGCAAGCGCAAAAAGAGCGGCGCCAATCATTTGAATCAATGTGGGTGTATGCATGGGCGTAGTAGGTTTGCGCGGCGGCCCGACCTACGCTAAAACCTGTTGCCATTGCATTGCGCAATGACGACACCCGGAGCGATTATAACTTGGTTATCTTGATGAATAGTCCCAAGGGGTCTGGGGTGGGGCTACGGTTTCACTGCGTCTTAACCTTGATGACACTCCAAGTTCCATCTGACAGCCAGTGAACAAGCCTATGTGGGATGCTGCCGGTTCCGCGTTGACGAAATGGTGGCTACCAACTACCGGTCAAACTCTGATTGCCAATGGCAGCTATGGAGCAATCAAATCGACAACTGCTATTTCCGCTTTGTGCCTGAAGCCAATATTGAATCCATCCGTTCGACCGGCAGCTGAAGGACACAGAGAATTGGCATTAGGATGATCAAGAGTACTATTTGCGAGCTCATACTGCAGGTCAGCATCACAAAAAACCGCGTGCAATCGGTACTGTTCAAATTTGGGTTTTGAATCTGTTAGGTCAAGAGGTTTTTAGCAGAATACCGTCTCAACAGTTTGATTAACCCATCAAAGGGTGACTTTCTGCAAAAGCGGTGAAAGTTTTGAAAAAAAGTCAATCAGATCACAGCAAAGCGCACACAATGTTGAATGGCATCCAAAACTGAGCCACTTTGAAGAGGATTTGCATCCAAATTTGAGCCACCCCATTCGCAGATCTTGCCTAAATTTTGAGCTAAGACATCCAATACGCAATTGTCCAGTAACAACACCTTTGACGAACAAAGGAGCAATCTGCGCCTTTGTTTATTTAAAAGCATTTACTGAGCAAAGCCATCCCTGAGCTTATTGGCAGTGGCTTCAATGTGTGTGTCTAACTCTCCGTCACTGACCGTGCGATCAAGTGTGCCGTGAGTAATAAAAATAGTCACGCACGTCGACCTAAGTTTTGAAACAGAACCCCTGATTAACAG
>CALGTP010000427.1 GCA_937902105.1 uncultured Actinomycetes bacterium | reverse complement strand
ATCTGCTGTCTCTTTGGCGTAGTTCAGGCAGCCAAGAACAAGTTCACACTTTCCACAGGGCCCAACAATGACACACATCCCAACCAAAAATCGAGCCCATGCCAAAACACATGTACAAAAGTAAGGCTGAACTATGCCAGGTGTGAAACGTGTTTGAAGCCTTCTTGGAGCACTGCGTGGCTGGAAGATTCCTTCGTGAATTGGCTGCATGCGAGGGTGTAGTCTGTGACGTGTATCTCTTCTAGGCGTCCTATGTGCTGTATATGGCATAATTGAGGCAGCCTCACACAAATTTAAACTTTACATTGGGCCCAACAATAGCACAAATGCTTACTCAAAATGGCCCCCATAGCATGACAATAATCTGCCACCATGAGCACTGGCACAGTGGCTTTGCTATTGACTGCGACTACAGCTTCCGGCACCACTACGACTAGCATCCACACATAATACTTGCAGCACTATGTCAGGCTCGAATCATGACGAATCAGTTGCTCTCTTCTCTGCGGCCGCTTTGCCTGACTATGTCAGCTTGGTATCATGATGCTTCAGTTGCCTTTTTGAAAGCGGCTGCTTTGCCTCGCGCAGTTGTGTGCGAACCTTTTTTTCGACCTCTTTTCAAAACCTCGGGCACATTGTCACTTGAGTTTGGCGTATCCTTCATGTCAGGGATGTCCAAAGTCTTCGCATATTCCACATGCTCGCATGGAGCATGCTGAGAAAAAGGCCTGCACGTGCATCGGAGATAAGGCCAAGTGTCAGGAGCACCAGAAGGATGATCACGCACCACGTACGCGACGTCGATGAAGAGGGCGTTGTATGCTTGCAGAGAGAACAAGGGTTCTGTGCAGGCAGCATCTTCAGCGATTCCTGTAACCTCGCCGAAAGCCTTGAGAGTCTGCTGCCTCGCAGGGTTGCATCGGTCCCGCTCAGCCAGATAACAATTCTGCAGTGTCGTCTTTTCCTGTTCACTCATTCGATACAGAATCCCGGCGTGAAAGAGCAACTCACGCAGACGCGCGCCCTTTGCGCCCAGGATTTCACAGCCCAGGCGGGCCATGTCCAGTGCAGGAAGACAAATATCTACGTTGCGAGGCATCACAACGAAGAAATTTCCGTTACAAGGAAGCAGACGTGCGACAATTTGTGTGGCAGCCACGGTGCAGAAGTCGAACATGGTTGAACGACCAAGTGATGCTAGTAAGCGGCCATTAATCATTTGAGGATCGCGCACAGGCGGCAGCATGCTGTAATTGGCTGAATTGTTTTCCCAGTTGTACATTGACAGCCATTTTCCAGTATAAAGGTCCTGCATGAAACGGAGTGCGTCTTCAAGCTCCCAGTGGCTGCCGAGTTGCGCTAGTTGCTTTTGCCAAGCACTGTGCGCAGCCTCTCCTCCCTGGCTCCCGGAATTGGATCCTGGAAAAACTGAGAAACCCGCACTCCATGAGAGCCAACATATTTGGTCTGTCAGCGTGGATGTGTTTGGAAACACATGCATTTCCCGTAGCTCCTTTACAGTGAGAACCCGGGAATATTGCTGGCAAAAATACATTGCTAGCACAATCTCCTCCTTTGTAACCAGCCGTCGAAGGTATGCTCCCCACACCTCGTGTAGTAAATCTGGAGTGGCTCCGTTTTGGATGGCGTATAACACCGCACGCGACCATTCCAGATGTGTTTTCTTGGCTTTGCCATTGGCTTCCACCGTCGTCTTGTGACAGCGAACTTCCATTTCTTTTTGCTTGCCCATGAAATGGAAGAAGTCGTCGACAGGGCGCATGAAAGGCATGTAGTTTCTGCGAGCTGCTTCGATGCCAGGCGCATAGTCTTTTCCCATTTGAGTGAACACAGTTTCAAAAGCAGGTCCCTGCGGTTTGGCCTGCTGCCACAAGTACTTAAGCGCCATGAAAATGTCAGCATGGTTTTCCGAAGATTCCTCGTCAACAATAGCTTGCAGCACAGGCATGTCATGGGAAGTTAACGCTCTGCCTTGTACTCGTCGTTTATCGAAATGGAAGGATGTGTTCCTCAAGCCGTCTTTAACCTGAAGGTAAACAGTTGCAACGCCGCGTTGTTTCTTTAGCATTTTCATTTTTGTGTCCACCACGATATGCGCGCAGTCGCCTGTGAATTTTTTCAGTGTCTCGAACATACCTCGCGAAGCAAATTGCACCAGAGTTCTTTTGTTCGAAACCAGATAGGTTGTGAACTGTGAGTTGTCTGGAATGATGACTAGCTCATCCGGTCGGTCAGTGAACCATCGCCTCAGGTCCTGGACTCTGATGGCAGTGCTCTCAACCATACCTTGCGACGTTGGCTGTGGAATGTGTTCCCAAGCCCCACTGCTCTTTTTGCCTTTGGCACGTTTCAACCAATTAGACATCTGACCATCGCTGGGCAAGTACTGTGTCCCCAGTCCTTTGTCCTGCAGTCTTTGTCTCAGCTGGAGTGTAAAGACAAGGAAAGTTAATTGTCTGCTTGGCGTTTCTTGTACAATTGCTTCCGCAACTCGCAAGGTGAGCGGGGTGAATATTTTACCTGAATTGTTGCTCTCCCCGGTGTGATCATGCTCACCACTCTGTGTAATGCGCAGGGTCTTCACAGGAATACATCCGCAGCGCACCATGAAGTAGTGTACTTCCCAGTGTACAGGACACGCAGCATCTTCGAGGCAACTAACGTTACACACCAGCATGTTTGGCACAACCCTGGGTCGAGAAATCACCACTCGAAAGGATTGGAATTCAGTTCTTTTTCCTAAACAAACTCGCAAGTCGGCTGGAGTCAGTATGTTGTCTGGAACAACATGTGCAGACAGCACCTTCTCTTCAAGCTTAGCCCGTGCCTGCAGAGTGTTCTGTCGCCGCACATTGTTATTACTACGCTGCTTGCTGCCAGCTGATTTTTCAGCACTGTCAGCTGCTTTAGCGAACTCCGTACTGGAACCCACAGGGCCAAACAAAGCGAGACTAACTCTGTGATGTCGCAGCCACTCTGTTGCTTTCGCAGGCAAACTACAGCGCGAGTATTTGCGAACACTCAGCAGATTGCCAGTCTCAGGCTCCTTCGTACCCTGTCCTAGACCAAGGTCACACATAGTTCTGAGAGTGTTCTGCAAGCGGGACCTGCAAACTGCCTTTTCCTTTACGCTACCCATTTCCATCGTCCGTTTGCTGGAGACATCGCACAGAAGCAAAGACTCCAAACTTACAGATGCACCTGCATGCAAGCGCAGCGCGCGCAGCAACAAGTCATTGTCTTCATCAAGGGCGTGTGGCTCTTCAGCATCTATTCCATTCCAGACTTGCTCTTTCACTCCACATGCGAGAACACACTGACCATACAGGTATCGCCTGTGCAGAAAGTTCACACAGGCTACATACAAGGCATCACTGATGTTTTTGACCACGGGAGCTTGGGACTCCCCTGACAACACTGCATTCATGCAGGAGGACATCACCCAGTTCCCCAGCAACGCTGTTCCAAACCAATAAAAAGCTTTGGGCATCGCAGCGCGCATGGTTTGTCCGATACGTTTACGTTGGGCAAACAAAGTCAGAGTTTCTTCAATGTCTGCAGCGACCTTGGTTTGTGAAGAGGACAGCTGTAAGCAATCTAGCGCACCCGGCGCCTTTGGCCCAAAGGTTTTCAGTACCAGGCGAAACAAGTCGGCAACAATAGGGCCTACCACCTTCTCGAAAAACCCATTCCACTGCACATTTTTCTGCATGAGTTTTGCTGAAAATGAAAACAGAAAACGTTGGACCAATCCAATGGGTTTATTAACCGCCAGCTGTGCCCAGTACTTAGCAAAGTAAAGCTCTTGCATGAGCCATAGGACATGCACATTCGTTGGCTTCAAACATAGTTGTTCCGGAAGCTCCACAGGATTGGATGGGTGAAGAGCTTTTTTCTTGAAAAGTTTATCTCGGTCCCGGCACGTCTGGTGCGAAAATTCGTCGCCGTGAGCAGCGTCCAGGAAATATGTCAGATCAGTATGCTCACTACCTGAGCTAAGAAAATACATATGTATTGGTTTTCAAAATACATATCCCGTATTGGCTATATTTTCTGTATTTCCAAAGTTTCCGTATGGAATACATGCGCCCCGGACCGAATACATGCGCCCCGTGTGGCTTACATGTACACACGTATGCACACACAGAAATAATACAGATACCCATGCAATCCTACAAAATCCCAGGGGGGCTTCCCAAAACATTACTGACATCATATAAAAAATCATGTAATTAACTTCAAATCATCCCAATGTCATCTTGAAACATCATCCTAAAATCATCCGAGCCAAAAATCGGCTGTGAGGGCAATTGGTCTGATTCCACAGGTACGTATTGGGATGCATGGCCCCGTATTGGAATGCGTATTGGGATACATGCGTATTGGAATAAATGCCCCCGTATTAGAGTACATGCGTGTATTTAGATATAAGGGCGTATTGGGATATAGCCTTCTGTAGTGCAATGTATTTCCGGTTGGGTAGCGATCCGTATTGTAACACATCCGCATTTTTATAACTAAGCTCACTACGATCTGTTTTGCCTCCTTGTGCGAATGGAACAGAGACGCAACGGCCGGCGTCATCACTATTGAGCAGTAGGTACGCCTTCGTGGCACGGATTTTGTCGATAGCAGCAGCAGTGGTCGTTGATTGGCATGTGTGGAACATGTCGTTGGAACTTCCAGGAGCCATGGTGTGGAGTTCACGTAAGACATCAAGCAACCTCTCCATCAGTGGCTTGACTGTAGGCGATTTTCCTTCACCTGCTCCTGCGACACCATTCATCCAGTGACGGCTGCGACTCTTGTACCTGCCTAGCTGCACATAAAGATCTTTGTTGATCAGACTGCCCACAATTGTGTACACAGCGTCAAGAAAAAAAGTCGGAGGAAAGCCGAGAGCCAGCATTGCCGCGTGTGCCAAAACCACAAGCGGATAGTAAGCACAATCGCCTGAATAGTGCAGTGTGTCCAAGGCAGCATGGCTGTTGATGGCTTCTTGCAACAGTGCTTCAATGGATCGTTCCAAATGTGCATTGCAGGAATCCAACGGCATATCGTGTCCAGTTTCAGAAACAAACTTAGGCAAATTCCGAAGAAAGGCGCACGCATCGCCTTTCTCGGTGAACGTTTGCAGCAACGCCCGGGCATCGCGGTCCACTTGATCAGCACCTCCAGTGTTGCCCATGAACTTCAACGGCTTTGCCTCTTCTTCTTCTTCCTCTTCTTCTTTCGCGGGCGGCGTTTGGGGATCAGCGGCAAAAGGCCCTGAAAGCCCCGCACGGGAGGATGCTGTGGCAGCATTTGTGACAGACGTGCATGGATTTTTCTGTAGTTGAGCATTTGGCCATACGTGAGCAGCACTCTCGTAAAGAAACAAACGTCCATCGGTGCACGCCTCCAATGGCAACCCTCTCACTATGTTCTCCATCACAGGTTTGCTATCGTCATACAAACAATACATCTGCCTGTGCTGTCGTGCGTAGCACACGTAATGACCAGAATTCTGATGCATACCGCGATGCACAACAACAGCTTTCAGAAAGAAGGACTTGTCTCCTATCTGCAGTTCTGAATCCGGCTGCACGTAACTGGTTAGCTTCGCTGCTTTGAACACTGGACCTTGGCCTGCCCGTTCCTCTTGGACAATTGTGCAGCGATTCAAACTTATCATCAAAATTTCTTGAGCTTTCACAATGTGTAACGTTCTACAATTTGCAGGCGCCACACCGCAGATAGGGCACGGAGGATTTCCATCGACCACAATAGGTTCCGCGTTGGATTCTCTATCGAGCAGCTCTGAAAGAGAACATGCAATCTGCATGGGGGGAGCTGCTAACTCGATGTGTGTACTGAATTCTTCTTTGTCCTTGGGCACTGATTTTATCCCGGGGCACACACAGTGGTACTGAGACCAGATGACAGAGCGAATTTGGCACCCGAAAACCTCCGCAACGAGTTGTGCGTGGTCATGTTGCTGTGGTGGCGAGCGATCCCCCTTGTCTTCCCTCATTGATTGCCAAACTTCTACAGGATCATGTTGACGACTTCCAAACTTCCACTTTTGCTCGTCGATGAGAATCTTGTCTCGTCGGTCGAAGAAGGGACTCCAGGAGGAGGGGTCGTAAATCATGTCAGTTTTCAGTGTGCAGCGATTTGCTTCCTTCAAAAGACACCACGAACAACCCTCTCCACAAGCTTCAGTTGAGGCATGCTTTTCCAGTAAAGCTTCCACGCTAACCGCCTGGAGCAGTGCTTGTAGTAAGCTCCCAAGGAAACATGTTGTAAGAGTGGGGTTAGCAACGCCGCCACGCAGTGGACTTAGAAGACCGAGTTCAAACAAAACTTCTGTGCATGACTGCAGTTCCATAGGCAGCTCGCCCGTTTGTGGCGCGGTGGTACTCCATTGGTCAGAGCTAGTCATGCTGACAGTTTTGTCAAAGGGTGACTCCAAGCTTCTTGCATCAGATGTTGAAGTTGGTGGCGGCATTGTAGCTGCTGCAACAGGAGTGCTTGGAACACCTGGACACTTGCCTCTCGTTCGCCGAGTTGGAGGAAGAAAGTGAGTCAGTGGGGCGGAGCCATGTTCTGTGTCAGCAGTAAACCCAGCAGCAGTGGACTTGCGTTTGTGCATGCCAGCAGAAGAAGGCGGAGCAGCTTCCTCGGAAGAGCCTCCACCAAAGAGTCCGCAAGGAACTGTGGAGCTGAGCCTAGATGCCATGGACAACGCAGACGCACGGGTAAATTCTGACAG
The DNA here is from genome assembly GCA_937902105.1 of uncultured Actinomycetes bacterium. Taxonomy (GTDB): domain Bacteria; phylum Actinomycetota; class Acidimicrobiia; order Acidimicrobiales; family Ilumatobacteraceae; genus Casp-actino8. The sequence continues at coordinate 1,090 of CALGTP010000427.1, read as the reverse complement.
AGGCGAGGGCGAGGCATACCTTTGCATGGCCGTGAGTCGTGCTGCAGTCTGCAAATGTCGCGCAATGAATGCTTTGTGCTGCTTCCCGTCGTGTCGTCTACCAGTCGAATGCCTGCAACGCAGTGGCATCGAGCAGAAGCTGTTGCTCTCAGGCGATCCATCCTGCTCTTGCACTGATCGGCTGCTGGCTGCAACACATAATAATGCAGCAGAGCGCTTGCCCTGACGAGGAAGGTAAGATAAGCCCCAAATGTCCTTCGCAAAATCACGTAGCTGACCAACCGCGTTCTTCAACCATGGATGCTGAGCATACAGAGCCTGCAAGTCGCTCGTGGCGACATATCCACCAGACATCTCCAGGAATTTGTGAAGCAGAGTCAATGCTCGCGCCTTCTGGGACCATTGAGGTCCCAAGTAGATGAAACGAGGTGCGCCAGACGCCATAGAATGACAGGTTCTCTTGTAGCAGCCACAACACAAATATCTGACTGACCTGGTGTATTTGTTTATACTGAACTCATGGACGTGTATAGAAGAAAACATATCCGCATGCATGGGAACATGTGAATAGAAAACACACACCTTAGTCCATCCGTTGATCTTCACGCCATGTTCGCCTATGCATACGTAGACACATGAGTACGCAAACAGACTTCTGCGCGTATGCAAATACACCTGTGAAAGCACGGGTGCAGAACGCCATCGAACGAATGATGTTTTTGTGATAGCTACAACACGTATATCTCAACGGCTGTCCTGGGTTATGTATTCATGTTCAACTCATCAGCGTGTATAAAAGAAGACGTGTCAGCATGCAAGTGAAGATCTGAATGTGCACATGAACCTTAGTTGTGCCGTTGATCTCTACTCCTATGTTCGTGTATGCATAAGTAGACACATGCGTTACACACAAATTTCTATGCGTATGCAATTACACAGCGAAAACACGTGTTAGTAAGCTCACTAACTGACGCACGGACGTACCCTAGCAAAGAGCCGATGTCACTTGAGCAGTGGAAAAGCAAACAATCACAGATACATGCTACGATGTATTTGTCGTTCGTCAGGCATTGCATCACACAATATATTT
>CALGTP010000426.1 GCA_937902105.1 uncultured Actinomycetes bacterium | reverse complement strand
GTGGAAAAACAACTGACCACGAAGCAAACGACCCTCGTATTCGCCGATGACACCACCAGAGTGACCGTCGAGTTGCCACTTTTGACGAACTCGCGAACTCAAAATTGCTGGCAAGGACTGCCCACTCGCCATGGTCAAAACACAGGTAATACCGTGAGCGGGACCTTCAATGATGACTCGTTGCATCATCGCCCACAACGACAAGCCGAGACGGTCTTCCAGAAAGTGATTTCTCCAGACATCAATATCGTCAATCAATAGCACTATTCGAGTAGATGATGACTGGTGCCTCTCGTCATCAACAATCTTGCTGAGGCAGTGATCAAGTAGTCGTTGAACCAATTCACGATCAGCTAGGTCAATCTCATTTTTTGAGTGATCTGAGTTACCTGTACCAGCGATTGTGTACACCATTACTGATGTCTCAATGATCTCGCGCATCAGTTTCAGGCACGATGATTTACCACTCCGCGAATTTCCCGTGACCAAGACATGCTGACTGAGATCAACAGTTAAATTGAATTGGCGTTGACAACTTGGATCATCAAGCATTCCAATGTGCAACTGGGAAAAATTTGATTCATCGGCATTCTCACAAACGTTTGCTCGCATCAGAACTGCCGGAAGTGGGTCAAGCCATGGACGACGGGGTTTCTCGCTCTTGTTTAATTCGCTCGCCTGAGCGATGACTTCCACAATGTCGGCGATATTCCCAGCAATCATCGCTGTCTGAAAAATATATAAATCGTTGGGACCGAGGCGCATCGCCGCTCTACCCGGAACATCCCGCGTAAAACCCGCCGCCACACCCGACCCAACAATCTCCCGCGAATCGTGAACGGACTGTACGCGCAGGGCCACACGAATATTTGCGTTTGCCAGGACGTCAGCCGATAACGCCGCTCCCGGCCGCTGGGTGGCCACGATCAGATGAACGCCGAGGCTGCGACCACGTTGCGCAATGGACACCAGGGATCCAATGAACTCGGGCACATCAACTGCGAGCGCGGCTAATTCGTCAACAACTACGACCAAACGCGGCAGTGTCTTATCAAAGTCTCTCAACTCTCGCTCGCGGTAACGAAGTTCAGCCTCCAGACTTGTTAACACTCGCTCAGCCAAACCACTGTCAAGATCGGTGATTACCCCCACAACATGCGGCAAATGTGTGCAAGCATCAAAGGCGGCTCCACCTTTGTAGTCAATGAGAACAAAATTCAACTCAGATGGTGAAGATCTAACCGCCAGGGCAAGAATCAAGGTCCGTAAGAACTCGCTCTTCCCCGATCCCGTTGTACCCACCACTACTGCGTGTGGCCCATCACTATCAAAATCAATGGCAATTGTTCCATCTGATGATGCGCCCATCACAGCAATCATTGAGCGCGCTTCGCAATCGCTCCAACGCCGACTAATGGCTGCTGCTGTCACCTGACCATCGCATAGCAAAGTTTCAAAGTCTATTTTTTCAAGCAGCATGCTCCCATCACAGTCAGGATCAATCCAACTTCCCAAAGCATGCGAGACATTGGCCACTCCTCGAGCTGTCATGCCATCGAGATTGGGCATATCGGCATCAATGATTTGCGTGCATATGTTCGGCAAACCAGAGCGATCGCTAGCAACAACTAAAATTGATGCCTCGCCCGAAGCCAAGATTCTGCGCGCGATGCACGTGCGACTGGCGATGACCGCGGCGTTAGCGACTAACAAAATCCGATGTTTGCGGGCCGCGCTCACATGATCTAGATCCTGTTTATCCAATGGTGTCTTTCGTACATGCGCCAAAGAGGAGATCAACGGCCACTCGTCGCATAGTGGTTCAACAGCAATGAGTTCCCAGTCAGATGGGCCCACCTCAACGGCTAGTCGGATGATGATCGCCACTGCTAGACGCTGCGCAGCAGCACCGAATATCCCAACAATCTCGCCAGCGCGCAGGGATGTGGTGATCGGTACGTCGTGGATCTCGACTGGGGTTGAATCTGTTGTCACGCGCATTGTGCGTGAACCGCGGCCAATACACACCTCATCAATTTTTTTATATTCCCACAAGTGTGCAGACCCAGTTTGCGCGACACCCAGCAAGTCCCCCAAAAGCCGATGTCGACGCTGCTGACGGAGCACTCCCAAGTACAAAAACTCGCGACACTCTTCGTTGAAGCGTTGCTGAAGATCATCCGTACCTTTTTGCCAACGCTTCATGGCACGGTGGTGGGTGCCAAGGCTAAAGACCCACGTCAACCCCGCAACGACGGCAGTCACGACGGCGAATAATCCAAACAACATTTGTTTGGTGAGAACAGCTAACAAAACGCCAATTACCAAGCCCGTCATCACCGCGCTCAGAGGTGGCGTCCTCACGGGAGTTGGGGCGGTTGGCGCAGTCCCAAGATGAGGCGGATGAATCTCTGCTTCAGCGATAGGTGGTGGGCGATGAAAAATACGCGGTGGTCCCTCAACGATAGGAACTGTCGAACGAATTTCGCAGAACGAGTTTCCGACACGCAAACTTTTTTCCCAAGCCTGCACATCTCCGCCAAGACGACTGACCTGAAGTTCAGGTGGGTCCCAACTGATGATTGCATGGTGAGTCTCGATCATTGGATCAGCGATGCATATCCCCGCGGCTTGGGATCGACCCAGCGATTGACGACCGATATGCAACCCATGAACCGCCCCGCTATCGGGACCGCTCATCACGACCAGTTCATGAGATTCCATGCCAGCCATCTGACTCTTGGCTCTCACCGTAACTCTCACCGCTGGTTGCACAACAGCAGCAAGTGAGGTCAGCGGTGAAGGAGACATTGTCCCCTAGCCACCATGACTCATCACTACACAGCACACACATATAGCGCGGGCAGTGGTCGTTTGGCCATGGCCACGCGACTCGCCACCGAATGGCAACGTATGGCTCGTCAAACACACAATATTCGTCGGGCGAATGCATGGAATCTTGAAGGCCCCGAGGTAACACATCTCAACGAAATTTTGACACGCTGTGGTTTTGACAGAACCGGAGATGATCAACATTTTGATGATTACCTGTCGCGTCTTGTTGTTGTTGCTCAGACCGATGACTTAGCCACGAGAATCGTGTTCCAACGAATTCTTCCTGGTTTAATCGCTACAGCAGTACGGCGCTCGCCAACCATTCCCACTGGTCTCGTGGGGGCCTTTGACAGCATTGTTTCTGCAGCCTGGGTGACGATTCGCTGTTTCCCGATTGAGCGACGCCCACATCGCGTGGCCGCCAATCTGTTGATGGATATTGAGTATCAAGCCTTCGTACGCGATTCCCGCCTCAAGATGCACCGCTCAGAAGACCATCGCTCCCCAAGCGCCATGTTGGGCCTGGAGTTTGGACTCTTTCGCCAAGGGGATATGGAAAGCGATCCAGTGAGTGAAAGTGCAGGTATTGAAATATTGCTTCATGAACTCGCCTCCGCAGGTTTACTCCCACGCGAGATTCACATGTTGCGAGCTATCAGTTTGAATTTCAATTCAGTTGAAATCGCACCCGTACTCAATATTGCACCGCGTACTGCGCGCAACCGACGCGAGCGCGTGATCACTAAAGCTCGTAAAATTCTTCTCAAAGAAGCGCAGCAAGATGAACTTGGCGATTAGTCCAGTTCACCTTGGATTTCCGTGGCATCACCATCAATGAAATCTCCCGAACCCTGAGGGCCATTACTTGATTCGTGGAAAATCTGAGACGCAAATCGACCCTTCTTGCCAGCCCGACGCAAAAGGAACCCACGAAAGATCACCCGTGTGGGCGGAAACAGCATCAGCAGACCAAAGATGTCTGACAAAAAGCCAGGAGTCAGCAACAAAGCCCCAGCGCCCAAAATCAAAACTCCGTCAATGATTTCCTTTGTCGGAACTTTTCCTTGACCAACTGCGGCATTGAACTTTTGCCAGACCCGCATACCTTCGCGCTTGACGAGCCAACTACCGATGGCTCCGATAACGATCATCACTCCCAGAGTGTTGAAAAAGCCGATGGCGGCGCTCATTTTGACAATCGTGTACAACTCGCATAATGGGCCGACGATGAAGAGTAAGAACAAAATCACAACCCAACCTTAGCCAACGATTTCTCGCCCGCTCAGTCCACCGAGGCTTGCGAAAGGTAGCGTCACAGACGATGAGTATGCATCCACCTAGCGTCGATTCGCTGGCCCGATCAATTGAACATGTCGGTCTACCCCATCCGCTCTTAGTTGACGCCGCGCGTCAGGCAATAGCCGAGGGAAATCCAGAACGTGCGCAGGACATTGCCCGTGAGATTGCCCAGTGCCTATTGGTACCAGTCATCAATGGCACTGGTGTCATCGCCCACACGAATCTCGGTCGCTCTCCCGTTGCCCACACGCAAACTGCACGAGCACAAAATTTGGAGTTTGATCTTTCCACTGGACAACGCGGAAGTCGGCAAAGCGGAATCGGTCAACTCATAGCGCGCGCCTGTGGCGCCCAAGCTGCCCTCGTGGTCAACAACAATGCGGCCGCCGTGATGCTTGTCTTAGCCGCTCTGGCCCATGATCGTGATGTTGTTGTTAGTCGCGGTGAGAGCGTAGAAATTGGTGGTGGTTTTCGAGTGCCCGAAGTGATGGAGCAATCAGGGGCACGTCTTGTTGATGTCGGAACCACCAATCGCACTCGTCTCGGTGATTATCGCAAAGCCATTGAGCGCAAGAGTAACGACGTTGCCCTGATTCTTAAAGTGCATCCTTCCAATTACCGCGTCGAAGGATTTGTCGAAGAGACTCCCGTCGATCAACTAGCAACCTTGGGTGTACCTGTCGTGTCTGATATTGGTTCTGGTTTGTTAGATGCTGCCTGTCCGTGGCTCAGCGATGGTCCACCGGCTTGGTTGAACGGCGAGCCCGCAGCGAAACAAACATTGGCCGCGGGGGCTGACCTCGTGACATTTAGTGGGGACAAATTGTTGGGTGGTCCACAATCAGGTTTCATTGTCGGGCGCAGCGATCTCATCAAGACCTGCAGTGAACATCCTTTGGCTCGCGCTCTGCGACCAGGCGGACTGGTGTTGGCTTCATTACACAACACCATGCTGGCCTATCTCGCACGTACAGCGCAGAGCGAGATCCCCTTTTGGCGTATGGCCAGCCTCAGCATTGAAGTGCTGGGTAAACGTGCCGAAGCGATTATCCAATCGTGTGGACGAGGTCGCGTCATCAACTGTGATTCGCTTCCAGGTGCCGGCAGTGCCCCCGGCATCTCCATAAAGTCCGTCGGCATCACTCTTGACGGCGATCATCTGAGAATGTTGCGAAATTGCAATCCAGCGATCATTGCGCGAGTCAAAGACAACACCACGATCATTGACTTGCGGACTATTGACCCAAGTGATGATGCATTAGTGGCTGAGGCTTTCAAGAAAATTCTTTGAGATGCGTATCATCGCTACTGCTGGCCACGTCGACCACGGCAAATCAACTCTGATCCGCACCCTGACGGGTATCAACCCCGATCGTTGGGTTGAAGAACAAGAGCGCGGTCTGACGATTGATCTTGGTTTCGCACATCTGCAACTACCGAATGGCCAAACCGTGTCATTTATTGATGTTCCTGGTCATGTCCGCTTTATTTCCAACATGTTGGCGGGCGTGCGAGGTATTCATGGATGTCTCTTAGTTGTTGACGCTCGTGAAGGTTGGAAACCACAGACCGAAGAGCATCTCCGCATTCTGCAAATGGTCGGAGTGACGCAAGGTCTCATCGCCCTGACAAAAATAGATCTCTGTGATTCTGATGATCTCGAATTAGCCCGCCTCGATATTGCCGACCATGTCTCTGGAACCTTTCTTGACAATGCCCCCGTTATCGGAATCAGCGCTCCAACAGGCGATGGAATCCCGCAACTTGTCCATGCCCTAGAAGAACTCGCTGAGCGTTGCGATGAATCTGTTGATCATGGTCGCCCACGGCTTTTTATCGACCGTGTGTTCGCCGCCAAAGGCAGTGGCACGGTCGTGACGGGAACTTTGACTGATGGTCGCTTGAAAGTTGGCGACCCGATTCTCATCGCCCCACTGATGCTTGAAGCGAGAATTCGCGCCATCCAAACTCTCGGTCAGGCAATCAACCAAGCGCAACCCGGCCATCGAGTTGCGCTCAATTTGGTGGGGGTTGAACACGGGCAACTAGCGCGTGGGGATGTCGTCATCCAAGAAGGTCAATGGTTCTGCAGCCCAAGAGTTGATGCTTCGCTGAGTGTTTTGAAGTCGCTCAAACATGTCGTGTCGCGCCGCGGTGCTTTCACGGTACACATCGGCTCAGATGAGATTCCTGCACGAGTGCGCGTCCTCGGCCCCGAGTCAATCGCTCCAGGAGAGCAGGGACTCATTCGCATTCATTTATCACGCCCTATTCCGTTACTTCCCGGTGATCGCTACGTCTTACGCGAAAGTGGGCGCTCAGAAACCGTGGGAGGTGGAGAAATTCTTGATATCAATCCCAAACTCCCCGCCTCTCGCGCCACCCCGAATCGCGATATCCAACGGGTCATCAATGAACGCGGATGGGTCACAAGCGCCGACCTGCGACTGCTGACGGGAATCAACGTTGAACCCATGTTCAATAACTGGATTGTCTCACCACACGAACTTGCCAAAACAATCGCTCACATCGAATCTGTCATGGCGACAAAAGACCCCAATGGAGTTGACCTAGCGTCATTCACCGAACAACACAGGGCTGTCATATCGACTCTGACGACTCTCTCCATCACCGACGGACGTGTACGTGTCGCAGGAGTCCATGATGCGCTACTTGAACATCCAATCATTGAACGATTAGCCCGCGAAGCCTGCGCCCCGAACCCGCCCACTGATATTTCTCCACCAGAACTTCGACGCCTCGCCAAGGCTGGTTTGTTGTTCGAACGCGAAGGGGAATGGTTTCACATCACTGCATTAGAGACAGCACAACAAACAGCGCGACAGTTGCTCGCCGTTAGTGCCGAAGGTTTTACGATGTCCCAGTTTCGTGAGGCACTCGGCGTCACCCGCAAACATGCTGTTCCACTAGCCAGTGAACTTGATGCTCGGGGCATGACACGGCGACGCGGTGACCTACGCATCGCTGGTCCGAAACTCTAAATATCCGTAACTCTAAATATTATGAATCAACCTGAAGGTCAGATTAATTCGTGGCTCAACGTGGCGCTTCGTCTTGGGTACATCATGCATCCAACATTGTTGTGATAAGCCACTCATCACCAGCACCGAACCAGAGCCGAGGGTGATCTGCACTAGTTCTTTAGATTCACGATGACGCAAGCGAAAATTTCGTTCACCGCCAATACTCACTGAAGCGATCACTGGCTCAACTCCAAGTTCACGTTCATCATCGGCATGCAAGCCCATTGAGTCTTGTCCGTGACGATAGAGATTGACCAAAACGGAGTTGAACTTTGCGTTTGCTAACAACTCGCATTGCCGCTGAATTTCTACAAGTGTCGGCGTCATCTGTCGTGGCTCGAGGGTGATGCCTGAGTAGGAATATCCCAAGTCGCCATACCAACAAGCCAGTCGTGGTTGAGGAACTTCTTTGCCAAACAAAAAAATATTGCGCGCTTCCCACGGTGTTTCATCAGTAAGCGTTCGCAGATATCGAGCAGTTTGTTCGTTGCTGAAGGCAGTCTGAAAATACACAGCCTCCCCATCACGAGGAAGTATTTGACGAGGCGCACTGAAATCTTCTTCGAAAAGAGTCATTGCGCCACCTCAACTATTTCTCTTCGAGAACTTCGTCCTTCTTCGAACCGCGTTCGCGATAATCGCGCGCTCCACCAGCCTCGGGTTCTACTTGCAAAACAATGCCATCAATGGCCACCAC
>CALGTP010000425.1 GCA_937902105.1 uncultured Actinomycetes bacterium | reverse complement strand
AGGCTAAGAGAAAGTCCAGCACAATTTGCGTATGCGAGCTTATCTGTGGTGGGCAGCCAATGGAGGCATTGGTGATGTGTTCGAAGACGTGACTGGACAAGGCGTCTTTGTCAACTACGCAAATGAGATTAGCGATCATTGGCTCTATTGACTTATTCATGTCGAGTACCGTGTGAAGGCTGTGATGCTTGTTACCAAACCATAGCTGGCTCATGTAATAAGGGAAGTTTGTTTTGTCAAAGTGGACGAGCGATATATTTTTAAATGCTGCTTTGGCGCATTTGCAAAGCTTGTCTTCAGCAGATGCGAAAATAGCTATCGGCACATCAACAATAGTAACGAGTGCATCCAGAAGCCCAAAGTGATAAAGTGGCGCCGCTGGAGCAAAAAGGGCGGCACTTTTGATCGGGAAGCGGTTTTCTGGATCCATGGCTTTGAGCAGGAGCATAAAAGGTGTAACCGCTCTGGTGCCTGCTGAGGATGCACGGATATGGATAGCACTGACTTGGTATCTGCCGGCCAATGAGTGGACTGCATGTTGAACTTCCATGAGAGAAGAGCAGTCAGAGGCTGCAGCAAAGGAGGGGACAGGGTGTCCTCTGGTAGTACCTTGTCCTGGTTTAAGCCACCTGCTTAATCTGGCGATGAGGTCCTGGGTTTCAAAGGAGAGGGAGCAGGTGTCTTCTGAGGAGAGGGAATCGGAGTAAGTCGCAGAGGCAGCATAGACAGTGATCCTGGCTGGCGCCCCAACTTCGTAGGGCTTGAGGTTGTTTTGTCCACCCAGAACGACCTTGATCACATTGAATGTATCATCTGTTAGGTCATCAGAGTAACTATGGACAATGACATGAATCTGCAGAGGGCCTGTAGTGACGACTTGTTGCCATTTGCCAAGAAGGTCAGGGGAGGAGTCATTGAAGTACACATAGCCGATATTTTGGGAGAGAAAGCAGTTAGGGAGCAGGGAGACCCTAGGTTTTCTTCCAACGAACTTTGAGGCCGAGAGTACATAGTCCTGAATGTTGGTGGAGACGTCCTTTGTGGAGATCAGAGAAGGGTGGATGAAGCCTACGTGCTGGGCTGCTAGTTCTTCGGAGATAGATGGCAAGCCGTCCTTGAAGGGTCGGTTGCAAGTTTGTCCGTTACCATAGTCTGCCTTGATGCAAGTGTTGCAAGCCTTATCCGTGTGATCTCTAGCGTTGAGTTCAACAACAATCCTGGGGTAGAAGTAGAGCCCAAGCATGGTACGCTGGCCGTCCGAGGTGAGGTTAGAATCGACTGAGCTGTTAAGCTTAGCTTGGTAAACTGATGGCGGCGCAGAAGTGGTCCCACCATGGGTGATGTCGTTGAACCGAAAGAGGGTGTCACCCGCCACGCACGTGACGAGCGAGCTGAGAGAATCAGGAGTTTCGGTAAGTAGACTGGCCACACCGACCGTGAGTGCCGAGCCCTCAGGGCGAGGTAAGATACGCAAGCAGCCTGATTCCAGAGCATTGTCGGACAAGAAAACGTTCGCGCTCACTGGGGCGAGACCGTTCAGTAGAGACTTAACCGTAATGTCAGGGTGGAGTTGTTGGCAAAATTGCGATAGCAAGTGCTCGTCTCCACCAAGGGCTGCTGGGAGATAGTCGTACTTCGGGTCAGCAGCAAAGAGGGCCTTGCAGAAGGCAGTCATGAATCTGGTGGTCCACATAGAGCGAAATGGTTCCAGGAGCCAAGGGTATCGGGATAGCCTTGCAGTGATGCTGTCTCTTGATGGGCCCCTGGTGTTGTGCGGCTTCATGTGTTCACGCCAGAGGTCGAGGTCATGCCGCATTTGCGTGATTTGTGATCTGTCAAAGATGCCCCTGACAGCGGCAATGCCAGACGATAGGAGTTCACAGGCCGCAAGTTCGGCTGTGTCTTTGATAGATGCGTCGCTCTGGTCCCTGATCAGTAACCAATGGAGGTTGAGAGAGGAGGTGGGAGCAAGGTAGAATAGATTTGGATCCAAAGAGGGGTTGATAGATCGAGCCAGGAAGTGAAGAGAAGTGGGAGTGGTCAAAGATGAAGGGACGAAGGGGCCAATCATGCCACGATGAGGGCTCATTGTGAGGAAGGAGGGAGCGATTGACAGTATTCGGTGGCCGAATAGGCCGTGCGACTGTGCCAAGTGTTCAAGCGATATGCAGTCACGCCTGTACAATTCGAGCAGACCTGCTATTCCTGGAGGTATGGAATTGACTTGACCCATGAGAAGGAGGGCCTCCGCTG
>CALGTP010000424.1 GCA_937902105.1 uncultured Actinomycetes bacterium | reverse complement strand
CAGTCGAGAAGGAGAAGGCAATTTATGGCCTAAAGGAGGAAATGCTAAAAGTTCTGACTGCGCATGGCTATGTCGGCGAGGCCACGATTACAGCTCCCAGAACAGATGCTCTGAAGAAAGAGCTAGTGTCATACGAGCTGATGGGTGGCCCCCCTCATGGGTCTGCTACCTCGCTTCTGGGTTCCGTGCATAACGGAGTGCATTTTGCAAACCCAGAAGCAATGAACTACCATCTTAAACTTCCCGCAGATTTGCAGAGAGCGGCGCCAGAAGTTTACAGGGACATCCGTGCTGAAGGTGTTACCTCGTTGCGGGCATGGGTGCTCGATCTCTTTCCGGTTCAGACTCGAGATGGCAACCCTAGCTTCGCTGACCTCTTCACTGGTGCCACGCAAGCAGACTTCGAGCTTGCTCCCTGCAAGTCAGAGCTCGAGATAATTCAGAAGTTAGCCACTTCGGACTCGCTCGAGATTACCATGAGGAAGTTTGCGTCCTTCATTTACCAGAAACGCACACACGACAAGCAGGGAGCTCAACACATGCTTGGGATTCGCGCGCCTGGCTCGAGCACGGATGTTGGCCCGGGCTGGCTAATCGAATCAGCCTCCGTACATTCCAAACTTGAGTTCCAGCGAGGTCAACGTGGCGGTCAGTCAAACAAAGGAGGTGACTACAAAGGTAAACCTAAAGGTGACTCCAAGGGGAAGCCCAAAGGTGCAGGCCGCGGTGGTGGAAAGCAGAGGCCCTCCGATGCCGGAGGCGCTACCCAAGGATGATCCTCTGTGAAGGAGGCGCTTGCCTCCTTCGAGATTCAGGAGCAGCGCCCGTCGCCTGGATCTCTGCCGTTACGCAGATGGGTGCCAAAGGTCAGGCCAGCTTTTCCTTCACTGGCTGACCTTGCCTGTGACGATGGCAGATCTTGTGCCAAAGTCACGCCAGTACCTTTGCCGCAGCGCCCTCAGAAGACCAAATCACGGTCACACACTTTGAGGAGTCGCTTCAAGAAACGCATGCAAGTTTGGAGAGTTGCCGTGGGTCTCATCTCCACAATCAATAGTTTAGACAAAGGACTGGCAGTCGATCACCACACCAAATCAGCAGCTAAGGGTAGTCAAATGACAGTTGAGGTTACCGCTGCTGGTCAACGAGCCAGGCATTCACTGCTCAGGGATGCAACGTTGGTGGCTCGGGAGCGCCGGAGTCTCGGCTTGACAGGCGCCCATTTAGCTGCTGCTACTCTAATGAAAACTTCTTTAGACGGTGACGGCTATCTTAAAGTTACAGGTGTTAAACAGATTCCTTTGATCGCAGACAGAATAGTTGAACCTAGCACTCAAGCATGCGTCAAACTTTTAGATGCTCTCCCACCAGAAGATGCCATGTACTATGCGCTTGAAGAAAATGTGATTGAAACGGCAGGCAAATCTCAAGCTACCTTTCGAGAAATCGAGGCAAGGTATGCTTTCGTCGGGGGTGACAAACAACAGTACCTGAAATATTTGAGCCGCCCCGAGGTGGGCTTCTTGTGGCACTGGGACCTGGCTTCGAACGCTCGGGCCTTCGCCGGCATTTCGGCGGTGCTCAAGAAGGACGGTCACTCACAACGCAAGTTACTCATGCAGTGCTCTGCTAACTACATGTGGTCAGATCCCAAAATAAGGGGTGAGCTTGGCATGTTTGGAGGCTCGGCCCTCACTCGCAACTTTGCTCCCTCCGATTCCATAGCAGCAGCATCCTGTGATGAGGACTCGGCCTTCGCCTTTGTCGAGACGGTCGCTTGGATGCGACCTTGGTGCGCAGGCCCGCCAGTGCTGGCCTGTGATGTTGCTCACTTGCTTTCACCTGAGCTTTTGGATCAGATCTCAGATATTTACACTTGCTTTGTCGCTCCGCAGTACAAGAGATTGGCAATGGGCTCTTCTCACTCAGTATACCTCTTGATGCAAATTAATTTACATGCGGTGGGGCGCACACTTTTCAACTATTCACGTCTGTTGAAATGTCAACTAGATTTACAGCGTTCATCGGAATCAGAGTGCACACAAAGCGAGCCACTCCCTTCCCTTGACTTCAAAATAGATGATTCCCATATGCATGAACTTGATCAGGTTTCAGATGAGGAGTGGCTCCACACACAAAAACATAACAAGTCCATGTCATGCGGGGAATCTGGATTCACAGTTATTGGCTGGTGTAGAGCAGTCAGAGAAGCTAAACAGCGCAACTTTCGGGTAATAACATGTATGGTATTCTTTGCCGGTCCGAGGCGTGAACTCGACGTAGAAGATTGGCTACAACAGATGGCCACTTGGCACGGGCTCTTACTTTTGATCATTTCTATTGACTTGGCCACAGACAGCAGTTGGGACTTTTCAGTTGCTGGCACATATCATCTTATTGCGCAGCTATGCACAGAAGGTTTGGTGGACCTAATATTTGGCGGACCTCCTTGCTCCACTGTTAGCAGGGTTCGCTGGCTATACATGCTCAACGGGCCTCGCCCAGTACGCTCCAGGCAGAAGCCATGGGGACTCCCAGGCCTCACCACATTTGAAAGCGCCCGAGCTCGTGAAGCGAATTCGCTTTGGATCAACTTCCTCTCGATATGTGAACTTGTATCGGCACGAGGGGGCGCTCACGGTTGGGAACACCCGGCTGACCCGGGAGCGGAGCCCTATCCCTCAATCTTTGACACCGCAGAGATGATGGGGGTGGAACAGCGGACGGGGGCCTCCAGAGCCACTTTTCACCAATGCGCTTTTGACGGCCTGGCTCCCAAGTTGACTACTGTGTCAAGTACACTTGACGGCATGTGCGAATTAGATGGGATCAGATGCCCAGGGCTCTCAGGTTCTCACATGCATGCCCGCTCGTCGGGAGTCGGATCAGATGGCAAGTTCTTCAGCAGGATACTTGAGAGATATCGTCCATTATTGGCCAAGGCATTCGCAGACAAACTTATTCGCACGGCATGCAGACTAGTCGCCCAAAGCTCAGGCCCTACGGGGGCCCTCCGCTTCTCCAGTGAGCACCCTTGCAAACGGGTATCAGCCTGGAGCACCAGGGCTTCTACTCATGGCTATGGAATTGCCCTTTTGAATGAAGATGTTGCGAATGGAGTATCAAACATATTACATGGAAATCAGTCAGCCACCTATATTCATGTTGATGACTGTGTGTGCCTGTCAGATGCTTCAGCTTCCACTTTACATGCAGACGTGCTCATTGACCGTATCATTCACGGGCTGGTAGACATTGGCTTTGAAGTTTCTCAAGTTGAAAAGAACGATACGTTACAGAAAATTGTTGGCTATGAAATTCTCAGATCTCCAGCCTGGGTAAGATTCCCTATCAAAAAGATGGCCTTACTTCAGGTGGCATTGCTCGACTTAATTATTCATCGTGCAGTTGATACCGGTGTTTTGCGTTCACTCATTGGTTTATGGATATTTGGAGCTCTCGTCAATCGTGATGTTCTGTCCATACCGTTTGCAGTATTTCACATGATGGACAAGTACCCTGATCAACGCATTGCTTGGTGGTATACAGCCAGAGATGAAGTACGGGCGATGGCCTATGTCACTTGTTGCATGTCGTGTCATATAGGTTGTGGCCTTCCTCTTGTTTGCTTTGCTACTGATGCATCCGGGGGGGAGGATGGAGACTTCGGAGGTTTTGGGATAGTCGGCGCACGAATTTCTTCAAACGAATTACAATGTCTATTGCAGCAGGGGGAACATGTTGGCCTTACAGTGGCCAGATTGAGTGAATTTGGGGGTGCCAAAAGACCTGATACCCCATTATACCCTACAGTTCCCTTCACCTTGTTACCAGATGAGCTCTTCAATGAAGAGAGATGGCATCCAATGTTATGGGGGCGATGGAAACAGCATGATCACATTACACTTCAAGAATCCAGAACTGTAATAAAACTTCTTCGTAGATTGTCATGCTTTGCTAACCTTCATGATTGTGCCATATTTTCTCTACAGGATAATCGTCCCACAGCAGGATCGTTCAGGAAAGGACGATCCCCTTCTTTCAGCTTGAACAGATTAATACGCATGAAATCCAGCATTGGGCTGGCCACGCGTATTCGCTCGTTTCTCCCTTGGACAGAAACGAAAAAGCAACCGGCAGATGCACTCTCTCGTTTACTATAGCTATGATCTTCTC
>CALGTP010000423.1 GCA_937902105.1 uncultured Actinomycetes bacterium | reverse complement strand
CAAAAACAGCCAAAATCAATTTGTTGGGCCCCAACAAATTGATTTTGCAATTTGGTGGGGGGAGGGACCCTTGACCACAAAATCTACCAACATAAATTTGTTGGGCCCCAGGGCGAGGCACTTCCCGCATTTTCCATAACTTCCATACGAGTGGCTTCGCAGCAATCGCACCTCTAAAAGGACGTGAAACTAGATGATTTCAGTGGTTCCCGGATGGTGGTCTCACAAAAGGCAAGGCAAACCAAAGGGAACAAAGCATTAGTATCGTTTTTTATTTTATCTCGCCGAAGCAAATTGATACACATGGGCATCTATTTCAAGCCAAGCCTAGGCATTTATTTCATATGATATCGGCAAAACAAATGGATTTCAAGAGTTACTTCCTCGGGCACTTGCTGCAACAGCCACAGCTCGTGAAACAGGCCTGGGGGCGCACTTTGGTCCGGCAGCACTCTTTGGTCCAGCACCGCGATGCCTGCCAGTCGGATTCAATGACAACTTCTTAAAATCCCCAATCATATTGAGGCCCAATCGGTCAAGGCCTTTGTTATCCAAAGTGTGAGCTTGCCTCAGTATCGACCACAGCCACATGCTCAGTGGTTTCTGTTGTCGACGGCCACCCACACGTTGCACCACCCGCTCATCGCCGCGGTCGACCAGCTCATAGTACTTCTTCTTGAGCTCACAGTAATGCCATTTCAGCATGTCCTCCTGCAGGCGTTCCTCCTTTCTGCTCCATGACTTGCTGCGCCTCAAAACCACCTGCCAAGATCGCCAGAAGAACCGCCATTCGTGCACGTTCTCGGCTGTCGGTGTGTTGGACAGATTGGCCAAGGCACTCCCCTGCACTGGCTCCCCATTGGCCTGCAACACACTCGGGCGCAGGGCAGCACGCAATACTCCACACAAAGGCGCATCACAGAGCGCAGCGCCTGCGTCGGCCAGTGGCGCAAGCGACTGCGGATGCATTAACCTTTGGAGGCGCTCCACCTCTGCATTGTTCGCCCGCAGGGCAGACAGATCTGCCGCCGACGCCTCAGGTACTTCCGCTTCAGCAGGGATAGCAGCTCCAGAATAGTCCTGGTCTGCGTGCAACCATATGTTGAACTTCTTCAAAGCCTTCTGCCGCTGATGAAGGTCGAGCAATCCACCATGAATGGCTGCAGGATCGACCTGCAATGCTGCAGCTGCCTGTGCCTTTGTCACCAACTCGGCGCGCACGAAGGTGGCTGCTAAAGTCACCTGTGGCATGGAGGCCCATGTGCGAGCCCATGCGCCACACGCGTGATATAGAGTGGCTCCTCTTTGATTACCAACATCAGTGTAGTA
Source organism: uncultured Actinomycetes bacterium (assembly GCA_937902105.1). Lineage (GTDB taxonomy): Bacteria > Actinomycetota > Acidimicrobiia > Acidimicrobiales > Ilumatobacteraceae > Casp-actino8. The sequence continues at coordinate 2,055 of CALGTP010000423.1, read as the reverse complement.
TGGCCCACCATGCGAGGCAGCAACCTCATCCCGAAGACGCCGCTCCAAGTCGTCGCCCAAGTTTGCGACCTCCTCCAGCGGCTTCTGGGACATGAGCTTCACCACCTTGAACATTTGGTCTGGGGCTGAGAACTCTGGGCCGCCATTGGCTGCCAAAAACTCACGAGCTATTTTGTTCTCTTGAAACAGTTCCTTCCGAACCTGCTTCAAGCCCTTGTCGCTGGTCTTGCGGCAAGCATCGCCAGCGTGCCCAGTAGCCATGTCCTCCAAATACAAACACCACTCATCCTCGCCGAAGTCCTGGCGCAGTTTCCCACATAACGGCACCACCTGCTGAGGCAAGATCACTCTTGCGTGCGTAGTGCTGTTCACCACTTTGCCACGGCCAGTAACAAGGATCACCCAGTCCCCAAAATCACTCTCGATGGCCTTTCTCATGGCCGCACTGCACTGGTCGGCGAGAATTGCAAGTTTGCCCTTCTTGGTCAAACTATAGGTCGCGCACACGGTGTAGCCTTTGCGACTCGTAGTTTTTCGTCTCACCCTTCTCCCAGTGCGCCGCCCATGTTCGGTGGGCGCAGTTTGCACTCGTTTCGGCACTGGAAACATAAAGCCATGCGTCTCGTCGAACACGACTACGCATTCGTCTTTAATGCCGTGCCGAGCTCGCTTGTCCCTCAGGTTGGACATGAACTGCTCCCCGTCCTCAGGGCGCAGGCGCTTCATCTCCATGCTTTGAACTGCTGCATCCTGCACCCCTAAGGACTTCTTCATATCCACGAACCAACCGAGGGACACCTTCTTTGGAAGTGCGCTTTGCTCGCCGGCTTCCACGCAAAGGATCTGCTGCCGCTCCAGCTGCCTGTTGAAGCTGAGGTGCAGCTGATGAAAGGAGACGTCATGGTCCAGCTCTCGCTCCGCTTCATGGGAGATGTTCCAGGCGCGAATCACGTCCAAAAGTTTTGGGTATTTTTCGATGAGTGCTGGCTTGGTGCCAGCGCTCTTGGCGAGTTCACGCTGCTCCTCCTTATCCGGAGGCCCTACTTGCACTGGAACATTTGGGTTCGAGGAAGTGCGTCTCAAAAGCCTCCGTCTCTGGGCTGGCCTGGACCTACTTGCCTCAAAAGCTTGTTGCTTTTTGGCAGCAATTCGCTGCACATGGTCAAGCCACCATGTTGGGAGTCGGAAGGTGTTCCTCATTGCGGAATCGGCACTGCCCCACGTGGTCATCGTACTAGCATGATTTGCATACCCTTGCCAATCCTGCGAAACCTCTGCCTTTGACCATGCCTGGACATGTTTGAGGTACTTCTCCTGCTCCACACAATGGAATCGCACGAGACAGTCCGGCAAGTCTTCGTCGCTCTGTAGCCAGGCACCGCTGGGGTCCCTGCTGATGTCATATCTCACAACTGCTTCCTCTACACAAGCATGGCGATCTTGCAAGGATAATTTCTTCTGGTAGTGCCCAGATTTTCTCCGGATCCTTCTTGCCCTTGGCGTTTCATCACCACCTGCCATCTCTTCTGGAGCAGGCGCATCGGAATGTTCGTCCGAACCACCAGCAGACAGGTGCTCTGGCCAAGGTGGTGGCAACGACCCTGCTAATTCTTCACACCCTGACATTTCTTCTGGAGCAGGTGCCTCTGAATGTGCATCGGAACCACCAGCAAACAGAGGCTGTGGCGAAGGTGGTGGCAATGACCCTGGTAGTTCATCACCACCTGCCATTTCTGCTGGAGCAGGTGCCATGGAATGTGCATCCGAACCACCAGCAGAAAATATAGCAACGGCCAGTCTTGCGCGGCACTCCAGATCAAGGCCAGCCTTTGAAAGGCCCCTCTCTTCCAAAGCTTGCCAAACTTTGTGAATAGGGAGCCGGACAATCTGCGACTGGGAATAATAAGCGGGCATGATGTTGGGATGCGCTCGCGCACCGCAAGAAGGGAAGCAAAAAGGGCTAGGGAAACCCAGGGAAAATGAGCCAAAATGGCTAGGGGAACCCTTGGAACATAAGCCCAAGTGGATAGGGGAACCTATACACATACGCGTCTG
>CALGTP010000422.1 GCA_937902105.1 uncultured Actinomycetes bacterium | reverse complement strand
GTGTCATCTATCACGACAAGCACTGTATCGACTACAGTATCAGTGCAATCGACATCGATACCGACGACGCCGATACCAACGACACAAATAGCAGCGACACTGAAAGCAACGACACCGATACCAACGACGTTGATAGCCAGGACGCCAATACCTACGACGTTGATAGCAACGACGCCGATACCAACGATGCGGATACCAACGACGCCGATACCCGTCGTTGTAAATGTGAAAATTACACCTATACCGCGTGCGTCTGCCGCAGGTGGCCCAAACATAGGCGTCATAGTCGGTGCTGTGGCTGGAGTCCTTGTTGTTGGCATTACGGTTAGTGTGATTTGTATTTGCTTCTGCAGAGGTAAAAAGAAAGAACTAGCGGTTGCTATATAGTTTCATATTAAACACATACACACTAGCATGCATGAATTCCAAAATCAAATTCTGGATTTCCATGATTCAGTTTTTGGGCATAGTTTTGCGTGTGTCGGCGCAATACTACATTCAACCCAAATGTGCACACATCGAGAGTTTACTTACTGGATGTGATTGTAGTGATGCAGGGTGGCATATATATTTGAATATTTGCTTCAAGTGTTCTTCAGGAACAATTTCTACCGCTAACTGGGGTGCTTTCGACTGCAATCTTTGTGGAATGGGGCAATACACCAACGTAGAGTTAGGAGCAACTCAATGTTATGGTTGCCCGGCAGGCTGGAGTTCGCCACTGTCGTCTTATAGTTTTGCATCGTGTACAGCCTGCGGTGCAGGAAAATATTCAGCAAGTGGAACAGAATGCAGAAACTGTCCTTCAAATTCGAATTCGCCTGCAGGAAGTACGAAATGCAACTGTGTCACAGGAAAATATATGAGTGGAACAGAATGCACAAACTGTCCTTCAAATTCGAATTCGCCTGCAGGAAGTACGTCGACTTACGCCTGTAAGTGTGACGCTGGTACAGCTGGCGAATACGGGGGTGGTGGAAGATGCACACCGTGTGAAATCGGAAAAATTACTAATGGAAGTGGATACTCGGTATGCACAAACTGTGGTGCTGGTACCGAATCTTTCGTGGCAGGTGCTAGTTCATGTACAAACTGTCTTATTGGTAAATCTAAATCCGCCGCTGGATCAGGGTTGTGTTTGTCATGTGCACAAGGCAAATATGCTGCTTCCACAGGCTTATTAGCATGTAGTGATTGTGATATAGGCAAATATTCCGGTATAACCGGTGCGTTAATATGCGATGTTTGCGAAATTGGTAAATACGGTCTGTTAAAAGGGGTAAGTGCATGTACGATGTGTCCAGACTATGCAAGTTCGCCATCTTCAAGCACATCGGTCGATGCCTGTACTTGCAACGCCGGTTCTTCTAGAGCAAATGACGGCGTATGTACGAGGTGTGTTGCCGGAACATACAAAAGTCTACCTGGAAACGCGTTATGTATACCATGTGCTATTGGTACTTCGAATGCGCTTACAGGTCAAAGCACATGCTTGGCATGTTCTGCTGGGAAATACCAAAACACAACCGCGGCTGTGTCCTGCTTAGGATGTCCTACCGGTAAATATTCGAGTCTTACAGGACGTACTAATTTACAACAATGTATTGATTGCAGCGTTGGGCAGTACACATCGACTGTGAGCAGTATCGTGTGTGTTACATGTGAAAGTAACGGATACACGAATAGAAACGGTAGTTCGACCTGCACAGTTTGCAGTATTGGATCGACGTCGAATCCGTCGAGAACTGCTTGCGTTGCATGCCCTGACGGAACACAAGGTACAAACGGGATATGTCGTGAATGTGACAAAGGATATTACTCAAATTCAGAGACCAAATTACAGTGCTTGCGGTGTAGGGACGGCACGTACACTACGACATTAGGATCGGACAAATGCATGAAGTGTGATGCATGTCCTGACGGATATTACCGCAGTAACTGCTCCGTAACGTCTGGGGGGGGCACGTGCATGTCGTGTGCCACATGCGCGAATGCCTATGTAAATGTTGGGTGTATGAATAGAGCAGGACATACAAACGAACAGGGCACGTGCCGTTTGCGGAAATACACGTCTCGTACTCCGCTATGTGACGAGAAAAAGTCGGGCTTTGGCCTTGGTGGATACACGTTTTTGGGTCTATTTGGTGTTTCACAGGACGAGAGCACCTTCCAGTGTCGTCGTCGCTGTGATAACGTGCAAAATATTATGTCGGAGGAAGTTTACCCAGGTCTGCGCACACAGTTACTCGGACAGTTTCCAGACATCACCGTCAATGGAAAACTGGCGGCGCGGGCATTCAACGGCGGATACTGTGGTGGACCTTATGCGTGTGACGTTGCGAACTGCAACATCGCCGGTAGCTCCGACGACACACAGGATGAATATCAACCGAAAAAGGCATGTCCAGTGTACATAGACCAGAAAACAGTAGAAGATTTTTGGACTGCGGTAGCCGTTGTCGACCAAGTTGCCACGCAGGCGAGCGTTGTCGATGCCGTCCATGCGATGCGCGGAATTGAATGCCAGACGTGTGCGGAGTGCGGGCAAGGTCCCGCACTCCTTCCAAACTGGGGCCGTGGCTGTGCTCGTGACTGCACACAGCTGAAGTGCACGAACGGCCTGATATTCGACTGGACGGAAGAGGTCCAAGCAGAAAAGTGCAAAACGTGCGGTCAGCTCGACGACATACGGTTGTGCTTGTCGAGCGAGCAGCGCGCGTTTGATATGTACGATGTGTCTGGCAGACTGCCGAAATTGTACATGCAGGATTGCTCCCCGAAAATTGACTTCGCCCTTCAGCGACAAGAATCCAGCTACGGAAGTTGTGTTAAGTGTGCAGATTTTGTACAAGCGTGTATATCACAAACCAATATGTATTACCAGACGTGTGAAAATAACGGCGCAGGTATCGTGCCGGTGTGCGCTATATGCTCTACGTTGAATGGCCGTGCACCAGCCTCTAGCAGGTATTGGGACGGACAGACGTTACAGAACTTGTACTGTCAGCAAAAACGGTGTGCCTTTAGCAGCGGTCTTGCTTTTACCGGCGTCAACAGAGAATCGACACCGCATAGTGTATGCCATAAGCAGTGTAAGCGGAAGGTGTGTGAAGGAGACGCTTCACAGGTTCGACTTCCTTGTGTATTACCACATGAAGAGCGCTGTAAGGATGCAATCAATATGGACATCTTGGTCACAGACCGCTCGTACGGCGCACGACAGTACACGTCTGCACACGTCAACATGCTAGAGCCTGCCACAGACGCGCTGTATTTATTCGCGAGCTTCGAGAACACGCTCGTGGACACGCAGGCCTATCAGCTCGAGCTGCGCGCACAGTGCGTATGGAATGCCGATTTTATCCTCGATAACAATATGAACCCTGGCGGCATGTCCACTAAATTTCAGAAGGCATGTAGGCCGTGGTTGCGCGATGCA
>CALGTP010000421.1 GCA_937902105.1 uncultured Actinomycetes bacterium | reverse complement strand
TCGCACGCTGCTGTGTTTTTGGTAAACAGTCGCTACCCCCTGGTCTGTGCCACCCCCTCACGCTCCAGGCGTATGCCCTTCACGCTAATGGGGTCCTCCTTCTCCCGAAGTTACGGAGGTAATTTGCCGAGTTCCTTAACTATAGTTCTCCCGATCGCCTTAGTATTCTCTACCCGCCCACCTGTGTCGGTTTGGGGTACGGGCACCGTATTAACTCACTGCTGGGATTTTCTTGGCAGCATAGAATCAGTGACTTCGCCTATAACGGCTCGGCATCACGCCTCAGAGTTAATGACCCCAACTCTCATCGGGGTCCTCCTACACGCTTACCCGGAGACAACCATCGCTCCGGTTCACCTATCTTCCTGCGTCCCCCTTCAGTTACCCTCCACCAGCTAGATGGGATCGTCCGAAGACAGCCCCCACGTCGCCAATTTTGGGCTGGACGCGAATACGGTGGTACTGGAATATCAACCAGTTGTGCATCGACTACGCCTTGCGGCCTCGCCTTAGCTCCCGACTCACCCTGGGAGGATTAGCCTTCCCCAGGAACCCTTGGGCTTTCGGCGGAGGGGTTTCTCACCCCTCTCTCGCTACTCATGCCTGCATTCTCACTCGATGGCGCTCCACCCCGGATCCCTCCGAAGCTTCACTGCACCATCGACGCTCCTCTACCGCTCCTACTTACGTAGAAGCCCATAGCTTCGGCTCAGGACTTGAGCCCCGTTAAATTGTCCGCGCAGGACCACTCGACCAGTGAGCTGTTACGCACTCTTTTAAGGGTGGCTGCTTCTGAGCCAACCTCCTGGCTGTCTTCGCGGTCCCACATCGTTTTCCACTTAGTCCTGAATTAGGGGCCTTAGCTGATGATCTGGGCTGTTTCCCTTTCGACCAACGAAGCTCATCCCCCGTGGTCTCACTGCCGTGCTCTGGAGTATCGGCATTCGGAGTTTGGCTGGGGTTGGTAGGCTTGTAGGCCCCCGTACCCATCCAGTGCTCTACCTCCGATACTGAACGCACGACGCTGCACCTAAATGCATTTCGAGGAGAACCAGCTATCACCGAGTTTGTTTGGCCTTTCACCCCTATCCACAGTTCATCACCGCCATTTTCAACTGACGTGTGTTCGGGCCTCCACTAGGTCTTACCCCAGCTTCACCCTGACCATGGATAGATCACTCGGCTTCGGGTCTATAGCATGCGACTGAACGCCCTATTCAGACTCGCTTTCGCTCCGGCTCCCCCTCAACGGGTTAACCTTGCCACATACCATAACTCGCAGGCTCATTCTTCAAAAGGCACGCCATCGTGGCCATGATAAATCATGACGACACTCTGACTGTTTGTAAACCAACGGTTTCAGGTACTATTTCACTCCCCTCCCGGGGTTCTTTTCACCTTTCCCTCACGGTACTGGTTCACTATCGGTCGCCAATAAATACTTAGACTTATGGGGTGGTCCCCACAGATTCATGCCAGATTGCTCGGATCCGGCATTACTTGGGATTGGACTCGAAGGCTGCATAAGTTTCGAATACGGGGCTCTTACCCACTATGGCTTGTCTTCCCAGACAATTCTTCTACCTAGCAACTTTGTAACTTCGTGACACCTCTGATGCAGTGTCTAGTCGTCCCACGACACCGTACTGGCAACGCCATCAGGCTATTGCGCCAGCACGGTTTAGCCTCGTCCCTTTTCGCTCGCCGCTACTAAGGGAGTCGCGTTTGCTTTTCATTCCTCGGGGTACTGAGATGTTTCAATTCTCCCGGTTCCCTCCACTGAAGCTATGTATTCACTTCAGAGTTGCACCCCATGACGGGTGCAGAGTTTCCTCATTCGGACATTTACGGGTCAAAGCCTGATAGACGGCTCACCGTAACTTTTCGCAGTCATCCACGTCCTTCTTCGGTTATTGGCGCCAAGGCATTCACCGTTGGCTCTTTGTAGCTTGGAATTAATGTTAATAATTTAATTATTAGATGCTCGTGCTTGCTCTGAAATTCTCAAGGTGCGAATGTAAACGACAAATCGTTACTGAGAGAGGATGGACTTGTTAGCAACAAGTACTCATCGTCATCGCTGAGGGATTGCTCCCTCAAAACGAAAGAGAAGATTATGTCGACCACTGATCTTTTGTAAGGAGGTAAACCTACTACTCACAAATATCTGATGATTGACACGACAGTGCATTAACTAGAAATGAAACAAAAACCGAAAACGAATGTTTTCGAGCCTTTGAGTCAACTCCTTAGAAAGGAGGTGATCCAGCCGCACCTTCCGGTACGGCTACCTTGTTACGACTTCACCCCAATCACCGACCCCACCTTCGACGGCTCCTTCCTTGCGGTTAGGCCACCGGCTTCGGGTGTTGCCGACTTTCGTGGTGTGACGGGCGGTGTGTACAAGGCCCGGGAACGTATTCACCCCGGCGTGCTGATCCGGGATTACTAGCAACTCCAGCTTCATGGAGGCGAGTTGCAGCCTCCAATCCGAACTGAGACCGGCTTTGTGGGATTCGCTTGCCCTCGCGGGTTTGCAGCCCTTTGTACCGGCCATTGTAGCGTGTTTGCAGCCCTGGACGTAAGGGGCATGATGACTTGACGTCGTCCCCACCTTCCTCCGAGTTGACCCCGGCAGTCTTCCACGAGTCCCCGGCATTACCCGCTGGCAACATAGAATAAGGGTTGCGCTCGTTGCGGGACTTAACCCAACATCTCACGACACGAGCTGACGACAGCCATGCACCACCTGTGTACGGCCCCGAAGGACACCACATCTCTGTGGCTTTTCCGTACATGTCAAACCCAGGTAAGGTTCTTCGCGTAGCATCGAATTAAGCAACACGCTC
>CALGTP010000420.1 GCA_937902105.1 uncultured Actinomycetes bacterium | reverse complement strand
TACGCTCTTGAGGATTACACGCGCATCAAGCATGTCATGGCCAACCTCGAGAGTTGATGGGTTCCCGGTTGCAGATAAATGATCGATGATCCGGGCACCGAAGAAATTGTTGGCACCCTTCCGGGATGTTAGATTGGTCTAATGCTCGCTGTTGTCTTAGCGAGATGGGAGGATTAGTCGGGTCGTGAGTGAGCAGGTCATTGAACTTCATGACGTCAGCAAGTCGTTTGGGAACTTCCAGGCCGTCAAACACGCCGACTTCTCCATTCGTCACGGCGAGTTCTTCGCCATGCTCGGTCCATCGGGATGTGGGAAGACCACCACGCTCAAGATGATCGGCGGCTTCGAGCAGCCGACCACGGGTCAAGTGATTCTTGAGGGAGTGGACGTGTCGTCCGTTCCGCCGCACAAGCGGAACGTGAACACTGTCTTCCAGCAGTACGCGTTGTTCCCTCACCTGTCGGTCGCCGACAATGTGGCTTTTGGTCTGCGGGCCAAGAAGGTACCTGAGACGCAGGTGAAGTTGAGGGTCGCTGAGATGCTTGACGTGGTTCGCCTCGGCGGTTTCGCGACCCGCCGACCGTCCCAGCTCTCCGGTGGGCAGCAACAACGCGTGGCGTTGGCCCGTGCGTTGGTGAACATGCCGAGTGCACTGTTGCTCGACGAGCCGCTGGCTGCGCTCGACCTGAAGTTGCGCGAAGCGATGCAGATCGAACTAAAGCGGATCCAACGCGAGGTAGGCATCACTTTCGTGTTCGTCACTCATGACCAAGGTGAAGCGCTGACGATGTCTGATCGGATCGCCGTGATGAATGAAGGAGTGGTCGAGCAGATAGGCACTCCGGATGAGATTTACAACCGACCTCAGAGTTTGTTCGTCGCCGGTTTCATTGGTTCGGCCAACCTTTTACCTGGAACCGTTCGCGAGACCACCGATTCGGGTTGCGTCGTCGAGCTCCTGAACGGTCAGCGGGTTGCTGCCTCGAATCGCCACACCATCGGTGGCAAGGTGTCAGTCATGCTTCGACCAGAACGTCTCCACCCGGTCGCCGCCCAACCTGCGGATGGTTTCGGCCTCCGAGGAACCGTCACGAGCGTGACCTTTCAAGGCGCATGGCTGCGTGTGATCGTCGAACTGCCCGACGGTACCGAGTTGTCGGCGGAAGCCGATGCTGACAGTGACCTACCCTCGCTGCGCCCCGGGAACGAACACTGGGTCGCATGGTCACATTCGGCGGCATACGCGCTCGAGGGTTGGCCCGAACGAGCTGGTGCCACCGGTCTCAACGTTGACCAGGTGGATGCCGGGCTGTGATTGAGTTTGTCCGTCCGGTCGTGGCGGCTATCGTGCTAAAGTGCAACGAGCTATACAACGCGAGTTCACATACTCCAGGAGGACACAGATGAACACACCAAGGCGCGACTTTTCCCGACGTCAACTCCTCATCCGCTCCGGCCTCGTCGGTGCTGCCGGGTTGTCACTACCAGCGATTCTCGCCGCGTGCGGTGGCGACGACGGTGAAAGTGGGACGATGAAACTTCTTTTCGAGAACTGGCCTGAATACATCGACGTGAACGATGGTGACGCACTCGGCACGATCGATCGTTTCATTGCCGCCAGCGGAGTGGCAACAACATACTCGGAGGCCTTCAACGACAATCTCGAGTATTTCGCCAAGATTCAGCCTTTGCTCGGCACGGGTAAGAGCATCGACCCCGATATTATTGCGCCCACTCAGTGGATGGCGGGTCGCCTCCGGAAACTCGACTGGCTCGAGAAGTTACCGCTTGACAAGATCCCCAATACTAAGAATCTCGAAGATGCCTTCAAGAACCCCCCGAGCGATCCAACAGGTGAGTACAGCCTGCCGTGGCAGTCGGGAATCGCTGGTATCGCTTACAATATTGATGCCACAGGTCGCGAGTTGAAGAGCATCGCCGATCTCTTCGATCCGGCGTTTAAAGGCAAGATCGGCATGCTTACTGAGATGCGCGACACCGTCGGCTTGCTCTTACTCGGCCTCGGCATCAACCCCTCCGACATCACCTCGTTCGACGAGGCGGCAAGTGCCTTTGAGCAGCTTGAGAAGGCTAAGAGCGACGGGCAGATCCGTGCTTTCACCGGTAACGATTACATCGACGATCTTGGACTCGGCAACTTCGCGGCGTGCATCGGCTGGTCGGGCGATGTTCTCCAGCTCGGAGTGGACAACCCGAGTGTTCGTTTTGTTGTTCCTGAAGAGGGCGCCACACTGTGGTGGGACACCATGGTGGTCCCGAAGGGTGCGAAGAACGTTGAAGCAGCAGCCAAGTTCATGGACTTTGTCTATGATCCCGTGCAGGCTGCTCAGATCACGGCCTATGTGCAGTACATCTCGCCTGTCAAGGGCGTCCGTGAGGAAATCGCCAAGATTGACGCTGCACTCGCCGACAACCCTCTGCTCTTCCCAGACGACGAGACGAAGAAGCGCTTGTTCCCGTTCGCCGACTTGAGCGATGAAGTTGAGGTGCAGTTCGAAGAGGCCTTCTCAGGCATCATCGGGGCCTAGCACTCGTGACCCCACCCGTTTTTTCGAGGGTGAGATCGCTGACCAGAATCTCGAGCGAGCGGGTCGGATTGGCTGGCCTCGTCTTGGTGGGGGTGGCCTTGTTGTTGATCGGTGCGCGACTGGTCTCCGGACCCATCGCTGTTCTCGTCATGGTCCTTGCGGCCCTTGTGGTTGTCGGCTGGGTCACCCTTGCTATCCTCGGGAACCCTGAAACTAAACGAGCTCTCGCTCCGTATGGTCTGCTGAAGCCGGGTTCGATGTGGTTGGCGTTGTTCTACCTCGCTCCACTGTGGACTCTTCTTAAGAGTTCGCTCTCGTCGAAAGAAAGCCGTTTTGACGTCTTCCCGTCGTTCTCTTGGGAATTCGCCAATTACGGCAAGGCTTTCAGTGATTTCGGTCCGCAGTTCGGTCGTTCGTTCCTATACGCCGGAATGGCCACCGCTCTCACGATCCTGATCGGCTATCCGATCGCCTATGTGATCGCCTTCAGAGGTGGCAAGTACCGCAACCTCCTACTCGGACTGGTGGTGATCCCGTTCTTCACGAGTTACCTCATCCGTACCATCGCATGGACATCGATCCTTGCCGACAGTGGCCCGGTGGTGAGCCTCATTGAATCAATTCGTCTCACAGGTGTACTCGAGTCGCTCAACGTGATGGACAACGGGCGGTTGATCAACACTCCCGCCGCAGTTATAGGTGGTCTCACCTATAACTTCCTTCCCTTCATGATCCTTCCGATCTATGTGAGCCTCGAGAAGATTGATGTTCTCTTGGTCGACGCTGCGCAGGATCTGTACTCCTCCGCGTCGCGTGCTTTGCGCAAAGTGGTCCTGCCGTTGTCAATCCCAGGAGTGTTCGCTGGGACCCTACTGACATTCATCCCCGCCGCTGGCGACTTTGTGAATGCTCAGTTCCTCGGCAACCCCAACACTACGATGATCGGAAACTCGATCCAAGATCAGTTCTTGCGGCAGAACAACTATCAGGTCGCGAGTGCCATGTCTTTCGTGTTGATGGCGATCATCACGGTGCTGGTTGTCGTGTACAGCCGTTTCTTCGGAACGGAGGATCTAGTGTGAGCGTCATCACGAAACGCGGACGCGTGGGGCGAGCTGCTGTCAATGTCTTCGCCGGTTTCGGATTTCTCTATCTCTTCTTGCCGATCGCCTTCATCGTGGCGTTCTCGTTCAACCAGCCGAAAGGCAAGTTCAACATTGTGTGGCAGAAGTTTACGCTTGAGAACTGGACCGACCCCTTCTCCGACACTGCGCTCACCGATGCCTTCGTGACTAGCTTGCAGATTGCTGCGTTTTCGACGCTCATCGCCACCATCTTCGGCTCAATGATCGCAATCGCCTTGTCGCGCTATCGCTTCCGAGGATCGGCCGTCTACAACTTCTTGCTCGTCCTACCCCTCACCACACCCGAGATCGTTTTGGGTTCATCGCTCGCCACTCTTTTCCTCGGGCAGAGCGTCGTTAAATTCGGGTTCACCACCATCGTGATCGCCCACGCCATGTTTCAGGTGAGCTTCGTAGCTCTCACCGTTCGAGCACGCATCCGTGGTTTTGATTGGACACTTGAGCAGGCCGCACAAGATCTAGGTGCCTCGCCTATGCGCACCTTTTGGAAGATCACCTTTCCGTTGATCCTGCCAGGAATCCTCGCCGCATCACTGCTCGCTTTCGCCCTGTCGCTCGACGACTTCATCATTACTTTCTTCAACTCTGGTTCGACGCTCACTTTCCCGCTTCGGATATTCGGTGCTTCGCGTGTTGAACTCCCGCCCCAGATCAACGTGCTAGCGACTGTGATCCTTATTGTGACGATTGCGATCCTGGCAATGAGTTCGGTCATCGGCCAGCGTCGTCGCAAGCGACTTGGACAGGTCGGCTGAGTTAGCAGGAAGCGCGAGTTAGTCGGCGCCCTCAGCGATACGCATTGTCGTTGCCAGCGATGGGCC
>CALGTP010000419.1 GCA_937902105.1 uncultured Actinomycetes bacterium | reverse complement strand
AAGAAGCCAGCTGCAGCGACGTGCTCACGTGCTGCTGCCACTGATAACACTACTGCCAAAACACAGGCCCCCCAGAGGAGTGCTGTACAGCCAGAGGTGCCTGCCAAACCGATCGTGATGACTGCGTGCAAGTCGAAGGCAAGGAACCGGCCCAGCGAGAAGAGCAGCATCGACAGCATCGACGACACTGTCAGTGCCACCGACGGGGCCGGTGTTGCCAAGAGGAAAACAAGGCAGCAGCGGCAGGATTCTCCCACTCATGAGGATTCGGATGGCGATGTTGAGAACACGGTCCAGAAGAAATTCAAGGAGTCGGAGTCGGAGTCGAAGTCGTTTATATTGCCGGGTCTCGGTCTGGGTGCCTATTCCGCTTCGGCTGCTCCGCAGGCCCTGCAGGCCCTGCAGGCCCTGCCTGCTTGCTCCAACGCTGGGATACCAGTAGCAAGTGCTCAGCCTCAGCCTCAGCTTCCTGAGGGCCCCGGCGGCGCTGAGAACGGTGACGAGAGCGAAGTCCCTTTGCACCAGCCCCTTGCTGTTGACAAGCCGATGACTCCACCTGGACCTCATCCTCCAGCATTGTGGGACCCGACACAGAAGCCAAAGCAATCGCCTCGCAGAGAACGCAGCGGTGGAACTAGTAGCACTGGTACTGGTGGCGATCTTGGCGACCTTGGCAACCTTGGTGGATCCCCATGCCCAGCTTCGACTGCTTCGACTTTGTTATGGGGGCAAAGCTCGCAGGACCCTGCGGGGGTCAAGGACGAGGACGAGGAAGAGCACGACGAGACCAAGTGGAATTTCCTGCGGCCTTTCGAAGATACATCCCCGGGTTCAAAATCAGAAACAGAAACCGCTGGAGCAGTCTTGGACTCCGACCGCTTCCACTCGGGCAGTACGGGCCCGGACTTGGATGGGCACGGTAATACTAAGGAGGACGGGGGCCTGCCAGCCGTGCCAGCGTCAGTTGCCAACGTCGTCGCAGAGCTGAGCTGCTTCTTCGACTCAGCTGAGGCCAGCAATATCGAAGTAAATGTTTCAGAACAGAGTGAAATATTTCGCACATTGAGCCTGCAGGGCTCAAGCTGGCTCGCCCAGTTTGGAGGCGCCGCGCAGGGCTCAAGCTGGAATCCTGGCCAATCTTGTTTCTCAGTGCCTGATTACCATCAGGTTGACAAACCAGTCGTGAAGAACTTGACAGACATGATGGCATGGTCCAGTGACTATAGCGATGTTGTTGGGAAGGTCTTGCCTGCAGGTGCGCATGCGCTTTTGGCCCATCGACTGGAGTCCCGGACGTACTCCACGTGCTTCAGCGGCGTAGATGCGCCAGGAGCGGCAAAGTGTTGCATTGCAGCTCAGCTTACAGATCGTATCGGCAGGCCAGTGTTTGCCGGTAAGCATCTGTCAGCAGTGGAGAGGTACAAGCCTAGCCAGGACGAGCTGCTGGTGCACCCGTCGCCTCCTGGACACGTGTTCACCGATGTGATGGGCTTCTGGAAACCCGCGGTCGCACAGAAGATCAAGGAACTGCAGCATGGAGGCGCCCCGCTCACGCGGGAGGTCATCGTGCCGCTGATCCGCAGCGGCAAGGCGACTCAGGCGAAGTGTTTTTGCATGAAGCATAGTCGCTATTGCACGCTGGAACGCGCTGATGTTCACTGGGCAGGCATCATTTGCGTCAGCTGGAGCCCAATGGGCAGGCAGACTGGCGAAGCGGGCAAGGACTTTGTTTTGTGGGCCGCTTGGGCAGCGACGAGACGGATGATGCAGGCTTGGTTTGTTCTTTTCAATTCTTCTTTCAATCCATTCAGCCGTTTATGACAGTGCTTGGCCAGCACAGCTAACAACCATTTGAATATCAGCATGCAGAAAACAGCAAACAAACGCCAAACGGCATATTTAGTTTAGCTGCTGTTGCCCAACCCCTTTTGCAGGAACCGATCATAGTCTACGAATGTTCCGACAGGTATGACCCCACCATCATGACTCACACTTTCGAAGACCTCTACGTGCACATTCATGATGTCCTTTGCGCGACCCAGTTTGGCATGGTCGGCACGCGGTCTCGTTGCTGGGGTATCTTGCTGCACCGAGAGACTGTGATGAGTACTTTCGCTTCCATGAAGAATGTCATCCGGCTTTTCTTCCGCGAGCGGGAACCAGACTTGTCTTTCAGATGCATCATGACTGCCACGAAAGAGGAGGTCGCTGAAGACATCAAGTGGCTGAAGACTCGACCTGGGAGCTCGGCGAAGGACATGAGCTTCGATCAGCTGATGGCGGTGCCCAACCCCTCATACGCTGCGCTCACATCGGCCGAGCAGAAAAACATGTCAGACTACCACGATGAACTGCATGTGCATCCTCAGCTTGCCATCCAGTTGAATCAGAGTGCACTTCGTCACCCGCAGTATTCCAGGAGCCACGAGACACTGCACACCATCATCAAGAACGC
>CALGTP010000418.1 GCA_937902105.1 uncultured Actinomycetes bacterium | reverse complement strand
AAGCAAGCTGGCGCACAATACCCTGCAGACTGTTTGGGCACTCTTCGGCTCTTCTTAGACAACCCTCCGGAAGATGTCCAAATTCTCAGCGAGCATGTAGTACTCACGGAGGACAGAGTGCGCATCCCTTTCGCTGTCACTGGAAGCAGCACTGTGACCGAAGAGATGAAGCTGCCGTCGTTCTTGATGGACTTCACTTTCAAGACCAACACAGCTGGTTTGCTGCTGGGTGCAATCGGACCTGTCGGCCTGAACACTGAGGGCCATTTACCTCACATGCGATTCTTTCCTGCCTTCTTCTTGATAGCGGACGCAGAGGACGAGGAGGCCCAGCGGCTGTGCCTCAAGATCTACCTAGAAAGTGCACAGCGACAGGGTGTACAGGTCACGGATGGCTTCTTTGACTGCGCATGCCTCAAGGCAGCAGAGGCGGAATGTGGAGAGAGTCTCTATTTACACCGATGCTTGCAACACGTGAAAACAAACATCAAGGCGGAGGCAGCCAAAAAGGACGAGGTAACTGGCAAGAGCAGATGTCAGAACAAGGAGCTGATCCCAGTCATCATTGAGTGGGTCGACTTTTCAGCTTGGCTAGCAGACGACAGAGAGTTTGATGCATTCTGGAAGAGCATCTTGAAGAGAATGGAGAGCTCGGAAGCACCAACAGACTTCAACGAGCCTGCCATGGCTCGCTACCTCAAGCAACATATCCTTGACACAAGCTCTGGGCTCATTCGAGCTACCTGGGCATCAGGCCTGGGAGCTGTGCCCCTAGGCTTCACTACATACGCAGCGAATGCCATCGAGGTTAGCCATCGTGTTGTGAAGGGGTTAATCGAGGCTGGTCGGCGGCCCAGGAATGTTGCAGAAACCATTACCAACGTTTGCAAGGCGGTGGCCAGCAGGCTCGAAAACGGAATTTACGATGGCTTGAAGGCTCAAGTGCCAGGGCCCCTCCGTGTTTTGCTGGAGTGGCCAGTGAAGAAAACCGGTGGCCGCGGGGAGGGCCAGGACACCGGCCCGGAGAACAAGGGCACCAAACAAGAAAAGCGATTAGATTTGAAAGCTTTGAACACACACTACCAGCTAGCCGGCGCAAAGGGCACCTTTCTGAAGCTGCCTTGTTCTCACCAGCTGTCCACAGGGAGCTTTGCCAAGCAGGTGTATGTGTTGCCTAAGTACGACCTGACGTTTGCGACAGAGAGGGCTGATGATATGAAGGCAGCTCTTCGCCTCGCGCTCGCCACAACAGAGCTTGAGGTTCAAGCTGCCTGCGCCAGCAAGCTCACAGGCACTTATGACTTGAATCGCCACATGTACTTGCGTCGGAGCTTCGTGACCGTTTATGTGACAGTGGATGGACAAGTGGTGGATTCGCATAAGCACTTTGTCGAGGCCGGGGGGCATAGTGAGCACCAGGTCTTTGTGGGGGCGCTGCTTGATCGTGATTTTTTGAAACCGATCCCAGAAGGCCCAAAGAATTCAATGCCCCGCAAGAGGCGTCATCCAAAAACCAAGGCTAAACGGTCTGAGGCTTTGAAGCGAATGCTTGGTCCCCCGTCTCTGCAGGAAGAGGAACTGCCATTGCCAGCGACTTCCGCCGAATTGCCATTGCCGGCCAACTCTGAGGACTTGCCGGGCGTTGCTTCTGATGGATGTAAGAACCCTCTTCTGGATTGCCAGTGGGCTTCGACCTGCGATTCGGTTCTATGCATGGCACGCACAGGAAGCGGAAACGCAGTGTCCAGGTGCCAACGAGACAGGAAGAAGGGCAACTTCTGCTTGCA
>CALGTP010000417.1 GCA_937902105.1 uncultured Actinomycetes bacterium | reverse complement strand
GAGCCATCGTGCGTATTGCGGATGCTTCAATCTTGCAAAATCTGGTCTAGGTTTTGATCATGACTTTCACAAAGAACTCACTCGGCAAATTAGGTATCTGGACGTTCCAGCTTGATATGCAACCAATGAAAGAGGCACAAAAAGTCGCCGCTCAGATTGAGGAGTTGGGTTTTGGAGCGGCGTGGGTTCCTGAGGCTGTAGGTCGTGAACCCTTTGCCTCATGTGGGTTGCTGTTATCAGCGACTGAAAAACTAATCATGGGAACAGGCATTGCATCTCTTCACGCTCGTTCCGCAATGACAATGTCGGCGGGTCAAAAAACTCTCACCGAAGCTTTCCCCGATCGTTTTCTGTTGGGCATCGGCGTGAGTCATCAACCTGCAGTTGAAGGTTTCCATGGCGCGTCGTACGGTAAGCCTTATTCAAATATGGTGAAGTATCTCGACGCTATGGATCGCAGTTTGTTCTTTGCCTCGGGGCCAACTCAAACTCCAGCGCGTTGTCTGGCAGCTCTTGGTCCCAAGATGTTGAAATTAGCGGCGGAAAAAACTCTGGGAGCGCACCCCTATTTTGTGCCAGTTGAACACACGCCTGTCGCTCGTGCGATCTTGGGTCCCGACGCATTGTTGGCTCCAGAACAAGCCGTTGTATTCAGCACCAATGCCGACGAAGCGCGGGCAATCGCGCGTGGGCACATGTCGACATACATGGGCTTGCCCAACTACACCAATAACTTGCGGCGGTTGGGTTGGGGAGACGAAGACCTCGTCACGCCGAATGGGCCATCGGACAAGTTGGTTGATGCCATCGTGGCTTGGGGAACGCTGGATGATATTCATGCCCGCATCAAGGCTCACCTTGATGGTGGAGCAGATCATGTGTGCGTACAAGTTCTTTCGGCAAATCCGACTGCTGTGACAATGAACGAATTCCGCGAATTGGCAAGCCTGATTCCAAGTTTGTAAATTTCTCAGTGACCAGTGAGTGCTCCGTAGAGCAATATCGCCAAAGTATTTCGAATTGCGTTCTTATCAGATCCGCGCTTGGCCATTTCGGGCTGGAAGGCTAAGAGTCGTTCGCACATCGCAACGACGGCAGCAGCGGTGGTGAAAGGATCAAGGGAGTTGGGAAGTCGTTTTGCGTTCACTCCTTCAGTCACCATCGCCGCGAGAGCATTCATAATCAACAAGTTTGCTTCGGTCCGCGCGGCGCGAAAGTGGCGGTTTCCTTCTTCGGCTTTGAGGTTGCGAGCGCGCAAGACCGCATGATGGGTATCCCAAAAAACCATATAGGCGTCAACAAAATGATGGGCTTGTTCGAGTCCTGTTTTTTTATTCCAACCTGGTTGCAGGAGAGTGACTAATGGTTTTTCATCTTCGGTTGCTTCCTTGGCCAATTCCAGAATTGCCTCATCAACATCATTGAAATACTGATAGAAGGTTGCAGGAGACGAACCGATATCGCGAGTGATATCAACGACGCGGAGGTCCAAGATGCCTTGTTCAGCGAGCAACTTTGCTGTTGCATCAAGCAGCCGGCGACGTGTTGCAATGGCTCGTGCTCCAATGACCCGACCGTCAGCGGCGAGGAGATCGTCAGTCATTAGTTGGCTCCGTAGACAGGAGCGGTGGCGGGTGCTTCTCGTAAAAGATCGGCGATGACAGCACCAACCTCAGCTGCTTCGTAACGAGCACCCTTGTTAAATACTTGACCGTGCTGCCAGCCATCGGCGACCGATAGTTCGCCACCTGAAGTTTCAAACATTCGTCCCGAGATTTCACAGGCAG
>CALGTP010000416.1 GCA_937902105.1 uncultured Actinomycetes bacterium | reverse complement strand
CTTCACGCTACGCATGAGTACGGTAGTCCACTGCATTATCACGACGGAACCAGGGCCGATGACGCAGTTGAAGGAGGCAAACAAGGCGGGGTTATGGCAGGTCAACTTGCGGCACTGGCACTCCAGCCGGTGCTAGTAGCTGCAGATAGTGCACTGAGGGCGAGTGGTGGCTTCGCAACGGCCATCATAGATGACGGGTATCTGCTCGGTCATCCCAAGGCCCTCGTCGAGGTCCTTACAGAATACAAGAAGAACCTGAAGGCGATCGGCGGCAAGCTCAACGAGGACAAAAGTGCCGCCCTACTTGGGACCAAGTGCGAACTACCTGCAGATTTCCCAGTGCCGAGGGGGGTGATCTATGACGGCCCTGACGGAAAAACAGGCAACATCGTCGGGTACGGAATCGTTTGCGTAGGAATCCCAATTGGCGACCCTGCGTTCGTCAAGAGGGCCCTGGAGCTGAAGGAAGAGGAAATCTTCGACAAAATTGACCGCACAGTCGAACTATTGGGCCCGTCGCAAAGTAACACCGGACTCCAGCTCGCTCGTGCGTGCCTGAACCCGATGATGGATTACCTAGGCAGGGGAATGGACGCAAATGCGTACACTCTGCCCTTCTTCACGCGATTCGACGCAAAAATGGCTAGCGCTATCGCGAAACTCATCGGACAGGGCGAGGAATGGCCCGCAGACGGCACGGCCCACCTCGGAAGAGACGCGTGGGAGCTAGCAAAGGAGAGGCTCAGGATTCCCAAGAGACTTGGAGGGCTGGGCCTCACCGACGCAACGTCAAGATGCCCCGTGGGAAGAGCCGCTTGCGTTATTGATTGCGTTTGGCGCGGCCTGGGAAAGGCGGATGCCAGGATCCAAGGGACCAGTAATCCGGCACCTGCTCGCATACCGCTCTTTCCTGCCACCTTAATTGACATGATGAGACGTGCGACGGGGGGCTCGCTGGTCGGTATGGAGCCTCTCTTGTCCCTGCGAACGAATATTGGAGCGGCCTTTGAGATAAATTGGGCCACATGCCAGCAACTGGCGGACGAGGGCAGCCAGCTTGATCCGACGCAGATTGAAACCCCACTCAACTGGCCACCCGAACGCGCTGGCAGCTCGGTGGAAGGAACACGGCTAGTGCAAACCCAGAAAACGTTATGGAGGCAGGTTGTGAAGGCGAGGGCGGATAAACTCGACTTGAAAATCAGAGCCCTAAACCCCGCCAACCCAGTGTACATGGCGTGGACCAATAGAGACCAGCATTCGACTATGTTCGCCAACGTCATCCCGACCGAACAGTACAACCTCACGAACGAGGAACTCTGGTGTGCGGTGTCAACGAGCCTGGGAATCCCCAACCCCATTTGTATCCCTCACATTGGAACCAGACTTGTGCGGAATGCTCCGGAGGAAGACGAGGATGACGCCGACATGGCGCAGCGTGGCGACGAAGTCGACCCTTTCGGACTCAATGTCAGTGCGATCGTACAACAGGGAAACCCATGGAAGGCTCGTCACGACAAGTTTGAAGACCTCATCGTGATGTTGATGCAGCACAGCGGCATGTCGGCCAAAGGCGAACCCAGGAACATAGTGAACGGGATGATACCACGACCGCTCTTGAGAGAATACACACAGGAGGACCGCGTGCATCGGGTGTTCCAAGGGGCTGTACCGGACGTGGCGTACACCGACCCCGGACACGGCAGGGAGATGATAGTCGAGTTGAAATTCATTAACGCAGGCCCAACGAGGTACGACCGCGATGTGGCAACAAGCCTACGTGCCGCTGTGAACAAGCGTGAGCAACAATTATATCAGGAATACCTGACCCGGCTCCGTTTGAAAGACAGAAGGCTTTTCCACACACCGGCCGGCACAGTGGGCCCCTTGGAGCGCGGTCTCATAAAAGCCACCAACTCGGGGGAGAACTTCGAAGCATGGGTGGTAGGGTTCTACGGGGAGTGGTCGGATACGCTGGCCAAAATACCAGAGAAACTCGCTGACGCGCAAGTTGTCAGATGGCAGAGCAAGTACGGGAGAGAACCCACGATCCAACAGCGAGCGTGGCTAGTGAGCAAAGTACGTTCGGACATTGCAATGATGGCGACCAAACTCAATGCCCAGGTCATCATCAAGAACCTCCAGAATATGCACGAGAAATCCCTCCCACCCACGGGGGCGCGGAGAAGGATGGAACTGGCGTATCAGGACTGGGCCCGCCTGCAAGGCAGGGGACCACGCACGGGCGGACCTTTCGACCGCACCATAGGGTGGCGGTCGTGGTAGAGCCCTGGGACGGGCAAGACCC
>CALGTP010000415.1 GCA_937902105.1 uncultured Actinomycetes bacterium | reverse complement strand
TGGCACCTACTGTAGCTCCACGTCGGTAGGGAAGTGAGGCGAATAATGTTGCTGGTTTTCCCTGTTGGTGCTCGGCCTGTCAGCACCGCTCTTTCTTTCTTGAAGCGGCGCTTCTCCTCAATGTGCTGGCCAAGGTCCTCCAGCAACACCCACTGCTGGGCCTGGCGCCGCTGGGCCTCGGCGTTGGGCATGTGGGGGCGGTGGCGGCGGAACCAGTGTGTGAAGCTGCTTCGGCTGGGAAACAGTGGCAGGGGGTGGAGGCAAACGTGCTGCATGTGTCCCCAACAGGCAAAGTGGTATCCCTTGATGAGTTGTCCAACACTTATCGTAAACATCTCTGGCCGGCACATTCCGAGCGACGGTTTGCGTTTGTTTTGTGCACATTCGCGCTCATTCTGCAGTGAAGCTCAGGCTGCACCAGCCCTTATCCCTGTTTCGCACCAGTGCCTCTGAAGTTTTGCGTTCCTTTGCTTCGGGGGGGTTTGGGATAAGTGTTTGGTGTGCTTGCGCAAATTCATAGATGCCCAAGCTTCTGTACGTATCCATTTGATGCCACGATGGCGCTGTGATCACGGTCCCTTGGATTGTTGATCTCTGTGAATGTGACAACCATGGGCGCTGATCTCAGCAGTCAGATGTTTGGCAATTGCATCAGGAAAAACAGTTTAGAAGCCGCCAAATACTTTGCGCGTTTGTGAGACAACCCGTAGTAAGTCCTGTCCATCGTGGACACAGTCGTGAAGAGGTGACTGCATTTGTACAGACGTGTCCAGACATGAAAGGGCTGGTGCGGATGAGCTGCATGAAACACGTGACTTCATACAGGGCTTGCAGACACATGTTTTTTTCCTGATGCAGTCCGTGAATTGCTAATTCCCTTGTTGCACCCATGATGCAACAAACCTCCACGGCTTGGATGTACCAAGCCATAACTCAAAATTTATTTGGCAGCCAGCCATTTTTCAAGATTGCGTTTCCCGTGCCCCAACCCCTGTATGAACTCATAGGGAAAATGGTTACCCGTGGCCCCAACCCCTATGAGTTCATCGGGGAAATGACCTCCTCAAACAAGGTTGCCATGGCTGCCAAAACGATTTGTAATCCAGGCTCTCGCGATTGACAGTGAACCTGTGCAGATCAAGCTGCCTTGCCGTCTTGGCAAGGCATTGATTTTCCGTATTTTGTTTGCTCCGCCACTGCGGCCATTTGTTTTTGCTCAGCCTGGTTGCTCACTCTCTTGGCAAAGGCACTGATCTTCCTGACTCTCCCTGTCGCCGCTGACTGGCCATGCTCCACTGCTTTGCATGTGTTCATGCCAGTACGGCACGATTTTTGCAAACACAAGGTACCTCTGCTGAGAAGATCCAAATTTAATTTGTAAGAACATCCCAGGGCGGGTCTAGGATTCCTTGTCTTATTTTGGTCCCTTGGAATATATTTGGGCTATTCTCTTCATCTCTACCTGTAAAATCCAGCCTGGGATTATCATGCTCCAAGGCTTTATACGCAGTGAAAGTTCTAACATAAAGCCGAAGCGAGAGTAAACAGGACAATTTCCGTGGTATTTTGGATGTGAGGCAGGTGCTGATACTACATGCCCATGTTGTATACCCTTATTTAAAGATTGTGGCCCCACCACCGAGGAGAAGTAGTGCCATCATGCAAAGGCAACCTGCGTGACTTGCGAAAGATAGACTTGAAATGCAGAGCTTGCAGGCCAGGCGTCGCTTCTAGGAGTAACAGTTAGCATTTGGACCCTTAACGGATGGTTGAATGCTTAGGTTAAAAGTTATGATTGTTTGTGTTGTTATGCTTCCTGGCCGGCGACCCACTCAAGTAGCAAATCTCTTCTCGAGGTACATGCCGGCACAATCTGGCCAATGCCCGCGGCCTGTTTGCCATGACGTGCCCACAATGATCAGCTTGGTGCAAACTACCCATGGTAACCTGCTTGGCACCACCACCGACCAGCTCATTTGGATATCGGAAATTCGCCAAAATTGCAATACAGCTATAGCGCAAACATGGAATCGCAAACAAAATAGACTTCCGAGTCTTGGTATCTCGCAGATTTCGACAATTTGGAAGGCCGATTGCTGGTGGTGCTCCTGTCATTAATATTCGACGCGCGCACGTCATAGTGCCACTGCGTCACACTGCCTTGATTCAGTTTGTTCATTGGGAGCACAAGATGCATGGGCAAGACAATGGGATGCGAGGTCTTTCTGC
>CALGTP010000414.1 GCA_937902105.1 uncultured Actinomycetes bacterium | reverse complement strand
GATGCTTCCAATGAAGTCGGTAGCACAATCGCAGAGAACGCAGTCCCAGAGACTGCAGTGGCATTAGCGCACCTTGCCACCGGGCCCTTTCCGAAAGGCCCTGCAGAATCTTTCGGCCCGCCGGCAGTTGGATCGCTTGCAGTGGCTCCCTCACGCCCGGTAGCAAAAGCGTTTCCCGCAGCTCAGCCACCTCCAGTGGCGACTCAGCCTCCTTTGCCACAGCAAGCTTCGGCCAGCGAAGGACCAGTCGTCGCAGACAGCCAGGTGAAACGAGCTCGCATGTCCACGCCACTTCCTCCATATGATTCGGAGATGCCGCCGGCCATGCTGGAAAATCCAGCGCAAGAAGGAGATGCTCGGTCCGACGTTACAGGCCTGACGCTGTCTGATATGCAGGCAGAGTTTCAGGCAGTCGGCGCCGAGGTACCCTTCGCCGACAACTTCCGCGCAATCGCGCAGGAGCTTGAAAAGAAGCTGCTCGCTGCTAATAACATCGCTGAGCAGGCCAGGACAGAAGCGACCCAATCGGCGCGTCAGCTCAACGAAGCGTTAAACTCAGACGCTGTAACCATTGGGCTCCTCCAGCAGGACCTCAGAAACTACAAGCAGCAGTCCGAGGCTACACTCGCTTTCGTACGGTCGAATGCAGCACAAGAACTACAAGCAGCAGAGCGTGTACACAACGCTTCCGCGCAGAGAGCAGCAGAGCAAGCAGCATCAGTACAGCAGGAGGCATCAGCACTTCTGCAGCAGCAGTCTAGCGAACTGTGCGACAACATGCTTACAGAGTGTGAGACTCAAACCAGAGACTTGCAGCGCAAGCTCCGGTCGGAAGAAACAGCCAAGGCTGGCTTCCAGCAGCAGCTCAACGAAAGTGCAGCTACCGCTGCGGGCTTTCAGCACCAGCTGGGTGAGTCAGCGATACTCATCCAGCATCTCCGTCAGCAAATAGATGGGCAGAGTGAGCAGCTAAGGAGGATTGAAAGACTCCTGCCAGCAGCAGTTTCGCAGCCAGCGGCAGCACCTTCGCCTGACTCGGCAGCACCTCCGCCAGAGGCTTACGCCTTCTCCCATGCAAGCGACGACGCACAGCCATGGACAACAGTCGCTGCCAAGGCACCTCCGTTCGCTGCCAAGACAACTCCGAGCAACGCGAAGCAGCCGCCGACGCTCATGAAGGAGCCTCCGGCTCGTTCTGCGTCACCTCCGGCTCGTGCTGAGTCGCCTCTGGCTCGTGCTGAGTCGCCTCCGGCTCGCCCAGGGCCTCCGCAGAATCCGCTGCAGCAACAGGTCTCGGAGCTTTCGCACATCGTCCAAACGCTCATGCTGGCGTTGCCGTCAATGGTCCAACAGGCCGTGACAGCGACGATGCAGGCACAGGGAGCAGCGGCGAGCACTTCTCAGCCCCTGCTTCCGCCTCCCGTTGCCAAGCATCCGCAGCTACCGTCGCCACCACCTGCTCCAACGCAGGAGGCAACCAGCAGCAGCAGCAGCAGCAGCGCACAACCAACAGCAGAGACCACGCTACCTCCGCCACCACAACCAGCAGCAGAGACCACGCTACCTCCGCCACAAGCCGCAACACCATGCGAGTTCTGGGGCAATGCGAATCTGCCTGCTTCGGCGCCGGTTGAACCGCCATCTCTGCCAACGGCCCCCACTTCCCTGTTCGATGAAGTTAGTAGGCCGCGTCCGCAGTCAGGGTTGACGTCCTTAGGGGAACACAGTTTCGCCGTTTTCCAACGCCAGCCAGCACCAGCCGACGGCTCCACGATCCCGCCTCGTCCCTATGGACTGTCGTCAGGAGCAATCGGAGCCTCCTCTCAGGGGGGCTCTTCGTCGATCTCAGCAAACAATGTCAATCCTTTGCTGTTCCAGCTGCCGCTGGACTTGCGGTCCATCAAGGATTCATACTTGGCACCAGTGACTCAGAGTGCTTGGATCCCGGAGTTAAAAATCGAGCCCTTCGAGAATCTACCGGCGATGCCTCACGAGTTGAGCATCGAACGGTACGAAAAATTCTGCCTTTCGCTCCTCACGGAGCTGCAGCAGAGGCAGCCTCGGTCCGCTCCCGAAAACATCTCCGTTTGGATGCAGACGGCTATGCGTGGCAACGCAGAGCGTGAAGTGCTTTGGATTGTGCCTCCTTATTTTAGGAGGATAGATGTCCGCCTGAGCGCGGATCTTTTGGCCACGCTGCGGCAAGACGTCTTGCTTGCGGCTCCGCTAGATAAGCTGGTGATGAAGGCGCTCATGCTTGGCATCCACGTGCCATCGAGACTCATTATGACCGTGATCTCGCAGGCATCGAGCAAACCTGAACGCCTCGTTCAGGAAGCGCTGGAGTCCAGGCTAGCGTCTATCGTCATGAAACTGCCCCCAACGGTCGCACATTTGAGTAGGTGCCTCAATGAGGTGGTGGCCTTCGCAATGGAGTGTCCGGCTGGCGTGATTCAGGCGCACAAGCTTGAAGAGCGCGTGCTCAGCCAAGTCGCTCTGGTCGGGGCCCTTTCGGCCGATCTCGTAATGTTTCGCCGGCAAGCCTGGCACTTGCGGTGCTGGACTCAACTGATAGAGCCAGTGAGACACTTCGAAACAGAAGAGAGGTCGGACACCGCAGTAGCCCGCGAACTGCGCGCCTTTCAAAAGGCAGAACAAGCAAAACAACAGCGGCAAGAGCCAAAGTCCGGAGCCGATCCACGGCCGAGGGCTACGACCGCTCTTGCTGCAGAGCCTCTGCCGGAACCGGTTCCCACCGAGAAGAAGAAGAAACACCGCCCTTCCAAGGCTCAGAGAGCAGCAGCAGCTCTTTTAGAGCAGCCACTCTCCGCCGCTCCGGCTCCTCTTTCTCCTGCTCGGTCGCAGCCAGAGGCAAAGGCTAAAGCCAAAACCAGAGCTCCGACTCCACCGGGCGAACCGGTCGTGCCACCGATCGCCGCTCGGACTCCTCCCGGTGGAATCGCAACAACAAAACCCAAATTGGGATACTCCTGCCACACTTGTGGTCAGCAAGGAGGTGGCCCGCTTTCGCACTGGAAGCAATTCTGCCCAAAGTCGTGGGCAGGGGGGGCCACCGATCTCACACGCACGAGCCCGCGTCGGCAGCCGACACCACCGGCGTCGCCACGCGGCTCACAGAGCTCCCGCACCAGCGGCAGCTCGAACACCTCCGCCAGCGCCCGCTCGGCCTCGACGACAGAGTCATTGAGACAAAGTCGTAGTGGTGGTCCCGCCGCTGCTTCCAAGGGTGCAACGAGGAGACCATTGCTGGCAGCAAACTCCTTGGGGCACATAGCGTGCAAGTGGGGAGCCGACTGCCGGAAGTACAGAGCAGGCACGTGCGCGTATGGCCATACGTGTCTCGGCGAGCTTGAGTACTATGACATCGACTCCATAAATGGATCTATGACTACATGTGATGATATTAAATCTATCCAAACAGATTCTGATGATGAAATTGTATCAAATCCAAATT
>CALGTP010000413.1 GCA_937902105.1 uncultured Actinomycetes bacterium | reverse complement strand
TCTGATACTCCCATGAGTACAACGATGGTTCCGCCTACCTTGGCTAGTGACTCCCAATCAATACCTGTTGCTCCACCTTTTTCGCGATGCCCAGTCACAACCGTGAAGCCAACCGAGACGCCACGGTGTGTCACGGGAATCCCCGCGGCAGCAGGAACGCCGATGGCTGAACTAATTCCGGGGACGACATCAAATGCGATATCAGCGTCAATCAAAGCTTGCGCTTCTTCCCCACCGCGACCGAAAACATACGGGTCGCCACCTTTAAGACGAACAACATTCAAACCTTGACTACCGAGATGCACCAGCAAAGTATTAATCATTTCTTGCGGAGTCGGACGGCCAGGTTTCTTGCCAACGTCAATCAACTCAACTCCAACGCGTGCCAGATCAAGAATTGCCTGATCGGCCAAACGATCATGCACGATCACGTCAGCTTGTGCGATCAGACGCGCTGCCCGAACTGTTAAAAGTTCGGGGTCTCCAGGACCAGCGCCTACAAGATAGACGGTCATGTGCTGACCACCGTGTTGAGTACTTCTCGGGGACATGACATATGAATGTTGTGGCTCGCCACAATCTTTTCGATGATGGGCTTCCAATTGATATCTTCGGTGCTGCGACCATCGGCATGAATGAGTTCACGCTCTTGCGCCAACTCATTCACAACTTCTTCAAATTCTGGACCGACTAATGCTTCGAGTTTTTGGCGCATCCACGATGAGAGGGCCGGACTGTTGCCGCCAGTTGACACCGTGACCATTAGGTCGCCACGTCGCACCACTGCTGGCAATGTGAAGGCGCAACGCTCAGGGTCATCCGCCGAGTTGATCCAGATACCTCGTTCTTCACAGGTGTCGTAGATCAACTGATCAAGTTCTCGGTTACCCGTTGCAGTAATGACCAGACGCTGTTGATCAAGGTCTGCCAATTCAAAAGCGCGCTGATGAATCGTGACCGCAAGCCCAGCAAATTCACTGACCACTTCTGGTGCAACCACAGTGACAATCGCTCCCGCGGCCAATAGTTGTTCGGTCTTTCGCAAACCAATTCTTCCCGCGCCCACGACCAAGCACGACCGACCTTCAAGATTGAGGTTGATCGGGAATTGGTTCTTGGTCACTCGGAGTCTCGAATCATAAGTGCTGCACAGGTCATGCCCGTTGCTTCATCGATCAAAACTGCCGCACCACCGGGACGATGGCGGTCATAATTATCGACCACTAGCGGAACTGAAACATTGAGATGCACGCGGCCCAAATCGTTGAGACCCAAACTTTCGGCAGGACTATGCGTCGCTGTTGCTACATCGTGGCGCAACTCAATCGCACTCACGAACGCTTTTGCTGTTCGGGTCTGATGCTTGATGATCCAGCGACTCCCAGTTTCGAGTGGCTTGTCAACCA
Source organism: uncultured Actinomycetes bacterium (assembly GCA_937902105.1). Classification (GTDB taxonomy): domain Bacteria; phylum Actinomycetota; class Acidimicrobiia; order Acidimicrobiales; family Ilumatobacteraceae; genus Casp-actino8. Next base: position 7,581 of record CALGTP010000413.1, on the reverse strand, counting down.
TCCACGAAATGTCCGCAATGATTCGGTCAGTAACAATCGGCGCCTCACTTGCGACGGCGGCGACCAATACATCACCCCGCCCGATATCAATGTCATCAGCCAGTTGCACGCTGATTGCCTCACCAGGTTGAGCAGTGTCTTGCGGAACTCCACCACGATCAATCCCGATCACCGTTGATTGCTGTCCACCAGGCAGCACACGAATCAAGTCACCAATTGCCAAAGACCCACCAGTGAGTCGACCCGCAAATCCGCGATAGTCGTGATGTTTAGTTGAGTACGGACGAATGACCCACTGCACCGCGAGTCGAGCACCGACGTTGTGATCGCCTGGCACTTCAATCGTTTCTAAAAGGTCGAGTAGTGGCAGACCCTTAAACCACGGCATGTTTGTCGAAGCATCAACAACATTGTCACCTAGTAGCGCCGAGATCGGTAACGGATTCAGAACCACTGGCGCTGGTAATGCGTCGGCATGAGCAGTCGCTTCAGCAACGATGCGGTGATATGTAGCCTCATCAAAATCAACGAGATCCATTTTATTCACGGCCAAGATCACGAGTTTCACTCCGAGCAGTGAAGCAACAAACAGGTGCCGGCGAGTTTGTTCGGTCAAGCCATTGCGCGCATCGACCAAAACGATTGCGACATCTGATGCCGAAGCACCAGTCACCATATTGCGCGTGTACTGCGCATGGCCTGGGGTGTCAGCGACGACAAATGTGCGCTTAGGCGTCGCGAAATAGCGATACGCCACGTCGATGGTGATGCCTTGTTCGCGTTCGGCACGCAAACCATCAGTCAGCAAGGCCAGGTTCAACGATCCGTCGCCATAACGGGTGCTCGCTTTTTCAACGGCCGACAACTGATCTTCAAAAACAGTTTTCGTGTCATGCAACAAACGGCCAATCAATGTCGATTTGCCGTCGTCAACCGAGCCTGCGGTGGCGATACGCAAAACCATCAGAAATATCCTTCGCGCTTGCGATCTTCCATAGCTGAGTCAGAGAAATTATCATCCGCCCGAGTTGCACCACGCTCAGTGATACGCGCCGCAGCAACTTCAACCAAAACTTCTTCCACATTGCTGGCCGTTGAGCGCACTGCACCAGTGCAACTTGCATCACCAACGGTGCGATAGCGGACTGTTTCTTCAAACGGCGTTTCGCCTGCTTCGAGAATGACAGGTCCGCCAACGCTCAGCAACATTCCGTTGCGCTCAACCACAGTACGACGGTGTGAGAAATAGATCGACGGTAAGGGCACGTTTTCAATGCCGATGTAACGCCAAATATCAAGTTCGGTCCAGTTTGAAAGCGGGAAGGCACGTAGGTGTTCGCCTGGACGGATCTTGGCATTCAACATATTCCAGGGTTCAGGGCGTTGCGAGCGTGGTTCCCACTGGCCAAAGCGATCGCGAAAGGACAAAATGCGCTCCTTGGCTCGAGCCTTATCTTCGTCGCGACGTCCGCCGCCGAACGCTGCATCGAATTTGTGTTCAGCGATTGCGTCCAACAAGGTGACTGATTGCAAGCGATTGCGACTTGGGTGGGGACCCGTTTCTTCGACGGCGCGCCCCGAGTCAATTGATTCCTGAACGCTGGCCACGATCAATTTCACTCCATACTGCTCAACCAAGATGTCGCGATACGTAATCACTTCTTCAAAGTTGTGTCCAGTGTCGACATGCATCACTGGGAAAGGCAAACTTCCGGGACGAAAGGCCTTGGCTGCTAAATGCAAAAGGACAGCCGAATCTTTTCCGCCAGAAAATAACAAGACAGGAGCGCGACATTCAGCGGCGACTTCTCGGATAATCGTGATTGCTTCGTCTTCAAGTTCAGCCACGCTTTGCTTGATTTCGGCAGGCGTTGCTTGTGTTCCACTATCGATCATTGTCATGACTGTCCTTCAGACGTTGTCGTTAATTTCGTCGTTACGTGTAATCCGCATTCGGTTTTGTTTTGGCCGGACCAACGTCCAGCTCGTTTATCTTCACCTGCGGCGACTGGACGTGTGCATGGCCAGCATCCGATCGACGGATAACCGCGCTCCACAAGGGGGTTACGCGGGAGGTCGTTGTTCACGATGTAGGACTCAATATCTTCATCGCTCCAAGCCACGAGAGGATTGATCTTTGTGAGGCCACGCACTTCGTCGTACTGAACGACTGGCGTGTCGGCGCGTGTCGGACCATCGACTCGACGAATACCGGTGATCCAACCACTACGTCCCTGCAAGGCACGGTTCAGCGGCTCAACTTTGCGGCGCGCACAACATCCTTCAACATCAAATTGCCATTGATCGTCGGGACGCACATCATCAAGTGGGCGAATGATCTCGAGTGGAAACTTCAAACGCTGCTGAAGGTTTTCCACTAACCAACGAGTCTCGGCAAAGAGGTACTGAGTATCGAGTAACACAATGGGTACACCTGGAGCGTGGGTGGCGACCAAATGGACCAGTACTGGATCCTCAAAACTGGCGGTGAGTACCAGTCCGTTGCCAAATTCGCGGTGAGCCCAAGCGATCGTCGCGGCCGCATCGGTCTCGTCGATCTCGTTGGGGATGGGACTGATCTGCGTGCTCATTGCCCACATAGTATCTAATACCTGACTAATCCTGTCATATTTGTGGCAATTATCATTTATACAGATGTAGGCTCGTTATCGTCCTCATACTGGTGCCCATAATGACCCCTACCGCCCTCGCCGATACCTGGAAGATCAAAGCCATCACTGGCTCCTTCGGTGCTGAATTATCGACTGGTGATGTGCGCTCGGACATGGCCCCCGGTCAATTGCTGGACATCCTGGAGAAGAATCTTGTTGTCGTGTTACGCGACCAATTTTTGGACCACAGCGAGCAAGTGGCCCTAGCCCGTACCCTCGGAGAGCCGACACCCGCTCACCCAGTGGTCCCTGGTCACCCGCAGTATCCAGAAATTCTTGAACTTGACGCAGCCCGAGGGGGCAAAAACGCTCAATGGCACACCGATGTCACGTTCGTTGCAACTCCGCCGGCTGGCTCGGTATTGGTCGCCGATGTTTTACCCGAATCAGGTGGCGACACTTTATGGGCTGACATGCGCACGGCATATGAACGCCTCAGCCCCAGCCTTCGTCATCTCGTGGACGGGCTCGAAGCGGTACACCGGATTTCACCGCTTGCCTATTGGGGCGAACCATTTGACTCGGCTATGTCGCGTGACGACGCGCAAAAGTTGTACGACGACGCAGCCCGAGTTCCTCCAGTCATTCACCCAGTGGTGCGTGTACATCCGAGCACGGGTCGCCGATCTCTGTTCGTCAATCCCGGTTTCACTAGCCACATTGTTGGATACTCACGAATTGAGAGCGCCAACCTTTTGAAGTTGTTGTTCGAGCATGCAACCCAGCCGGAATTCGTGATGCGCCATCAATGGCGCGATGGCGATGTCGTGCTGTGGGATAACCGAGCGACGATGCATTACGCCATTGACGATTTCGGAGATGCGCAACGTCGTATGCGCCGGGTCACCATTCGTGGTGGGCATGCCATTGGACCGAATGGGACGACGAGTCACATCGTCGCCGATCCACTCATCGCCGTGCGCTAACCCTTAGTGGAACTGGTGGCGAGATATGCCCGAAAACGGGCATATCTCGCCACCAGTTCCACTAAGAAGGGATGGGTAGGGAGACTACGAGATTCTCGGAGGCCGCGAATACTTCAACGCCGTACTTCTCACCACGACGACGAGCCGCTGCTAGCAACTCATCAACTGCGGCATCGCTACGAGTTGGGTCATGGTGAAAGAGCGCCAATTTTTTCACATCACATTCGATTGCCACCCACACCGCATAATCAACCGTGCAATGGCCCCAATCACTCTTGTCCGCAAACTCATCTGTCGTGTACTGCGCATCGTGAATCAGTAGATCCGCATCTTGACAAAGTTCACGGGCACCAGCGGTGATCCCCATTGAACCATCTGTCGGCATTTGATGATCAGAGATGTACGTAACACTTGTTAAGTCATACGTGACGCGAAAGCCGAGAGTTTTTCCGACGTGAGGTACGAGACGACTTTTGATCTGCAGATCGCCAATCGTGAAATCACTGTCATCGACATCATGGAATTCAAATTGTCCTGGGAGTGAAGTGAGGCTTACAGGAAACATCGGAGGCTTGATGATCGACTCAAAAACCTCACGCACTGTGCGACCATCATCTTGGGTCGGCCCATAGATATTAAATTGCGCTCCATCGCGCAATGTCGGAACAAAAAATGGAAGGCCCTGCACATGATCCCAGTGCATGTGTGTCAGCAGACAGTTCCCCTGGAAGGGACCCGTCGCTGGAACTCTGTCTCCGCAGTAACGCAAACCTGTTCCAAGATCAAAAACCAAGGGTGCCTGATCAGGCGCGCTCAAACCAACACAAGATGTGTTGCCGCCATAACGCCTCGTGTCATCATCATGGCAAGGCGTGGATCCGCGCACGCCAAAGAATGTGACCTCAATGTTTTGATTTTCCCCGATGACCTAAACGATAAGTGACAACAGGGGGTAAATGAAATGGGCAGAGTAGGTGACCTTCGTCGCAGTTGAGGTAGAGCGGTGTCAACACTGGCGAGTACCGTTGCGCTATGAACCCAATTTCAGAACATTCAATTCGGGTCAACGATCTAGACATCACCTATCTTGCGGCTGGTCTTGATAACACTGGGCCTTTGGCTATTTGCCTGCATGGATTCCCTGATTCAGCCCATACCTGGCGCCATTTGCTGCCCAGATTGGCGGAATCTGGCTATCGAGCCGTGGCACCGTTCTTGCGCGGTTACGCCCCCACGGAGGTGCCAAACGATGGTCGCTTTCAGACCGCCGCCTCGGCTATGGATGCCTTGGCTGTCCGGGACGCACTAGGGGGTGACTCCGACTCGGTGATCATCGGACACGACTGGGGTGCGGTGATTACTCACATCGCCGCTAATTACCGACCGGACGCTTTTGCCAAGGTGGTGACAATGGCCGTACCCCCTGGCAACGCCGTAGGAGTTGCCTTCTTGTCAAACCTGGCACAGATTAAGCGCAGCTGGTACATGTTCTTTTTTCAACACCCATTTTCGGACTTCGTCGTCGCGGCCGACGACCTTGCCTATATCGACATGTTGTGGGATGACTGGTCTCCAGGTTTTGACGCCACCGAGGAGTTAGCACTCCTCAAGCCAAGTCTTCGTGATCCAGCGAACCTCGGCGCAGCACTGGGTTTCTATCGCGCCACACTCGGCGCTGGCTACAACGATCCGGCATTACAAGCCGCGCAAGATATGTCCTCAACAATTCCACCACAACCCCTGCTCTACGTACACGGGCGCACCGACGGCTGCATGGGTCTAGAAGTTGCCGATTTTGCTGCCGCCGAATTAACACCTAACGCGCGGATGCAGATCATTGACAACGCTGGACATTTTGCTCACCTTGAGCGGCCAGATTATGTGAATGACATTATTTTGTCATTCCTTGCTGAGTAGCAGATCGTGAACCGCCCCACTCTGCCCGATGGTCTCGTCGTCGTTGTTAAACGCGAGTGCGCCACTTGTGTGATGGTTGTGCCAGCCATTGAAGAACTCATCAATGGGCCACTTCCAGTCACGGTCTACGTACAGGATGATCCAACATTCCCTGAATCACTTGCACACATTCATGATGCAGACTTGTCAATCAGTTGGCATTACGACATTGAAACAGTTCCAACTGTTTTGCGTATTGACAACGGAGTTGAAGTAGCGCGGACAGTCGGTTGGGTTCGTGACGAATGGGAACGGGTAACAGAGCAATCAGATCTTGGCTCGAGTCTCAGCGCTTTTCGACCTGGATGCGGTTCATTGAGTGTTGACCCTGATTTGGTTGATGAATTACGCGTTCGCTTTGGGGTAAGTGCTCTTGCGGCACGCCGTGTCGAGGTGGCCGACGCAGAGGACGAGTTTGAAGCAATGTTCGATCGCGGTTGGACTGATGGACTTCCTGTCGTGCCACCTACCGAACAACGTGTCATGCGCATGCTCACCGGAACGACTCGTCAACCGACAGATGTTGTTGCCATCGTTCCACCAGACCTCGTGGAAATTACCGTTGAGAAAGTCGCCATTAATGCTGTCATGGCTGGGTGCAAACCCGAGTACTTGCCATGGGTGATTGCCGCACTTGAAGCCGTCTGTAACGACACCTTCAATATTCACGGTGTGCTTGCTACAACGATGCCCGTTGGTCCAGTCATCGTCTGCAATGGGCCAGGGACTCGCGCCATTGGAATGAACAGCGGGATGAATGTTTTCGGTCAAGGAAATCGCGCCAACCTGACAATTGGTCGCGCCGTGCAATTGATCATTCGCAATATCGGCGGTGGACGTCCTGGTGAAGTTGATCGTGCTACTCATGGCAATCCTGGAAAATTATCTTTTTGCTTTGCCGAGGATGAACTTGGTACACCATGGACAACACTGAGTGAGAGCCGTGGCATATCACGCACCACTGATGCAGTCACCGTTTTCCCAGGCGAAGGTCCGCGTTGTGTTGTTGACCAACTAGCACGCGACCCCGAGAGTCTGACAAATACTTTTGCCGCTTGCCTACGGACCCTGCACAATCCCAAATCGGTCTTAGCTTTTGACGCAATCGTCGTCATGGGTCCAGAGCACGCCCGCGTGTACGCCGATGCTGGCTGGGACCGCGATCGCGTACTGAGTGAAATCCATGCCCGCTTACAGATTCCGGGATCAGAATTAATCCGAGGCGCCAACGGGATCGCCGAAGGGGTGCCCACCCACCTCAGCGGGATGACTTTGCCAAAGTTCAGGCCCGGCGGGCTTCTACTTGTGCACGCTGGCGGAGGCGCAGGTCTTTTTTCTGCCATCATTGGGGGCTGGGCCAACGGAGATATCGGAAGCCAACCAGTCACTAGAGAGGTGCGAGCATGACGACATCAGCGAATAGGTTCGTTCTTGATCCAACCAATGAACGCCGAGCCTCAACTATGGAGCGCGTTGGCCGACCAACGTCACTCAAAGGTCTCACCGTTGGATTACTAGATATTTCCAAGGCGCGAGGCGATGTTTTCATTGATCGTCTTGAAGAACGTCTGTCAGAGATGGGTGCCGATGTCAAGCGTTACAAAAAGCCGACATTCACAAAGCCCGCACCTGTCGACCTACGACATGAAATTTCCATCAACTGCCAAGTGGTGATTGAAGCACTTGCCGATTGAGGCAGTTGTACGTCGTGCAGTGTGCACGACATTGTGGATCTAGAGCGTCGGGGTATTCCCGGCGTATTTGTGGCGTCCTCTGAATTCATTTCAGCAGCCGATGCTCAGTCAAGATCTTTGGGTTTTCCCGATGTGGCAAGAGTCTTTACACCTCACCCCATTCAAGATCGCACCGACGACGAAATGCGGGCCTACGCCGACGCTGCCCTTGAAGAAATTGTGGCCGCAATTACGCGCAGCTGATAAAGATTTGATTACGGCAATAAGAGTTCGCCATTTTGGCTAATCACCAAACCTTCATCGACGAGATTCGCTACCAATCGCTCTGCTGTT
>CALGTP010000412.1 GCA_937902105.1 uncultured Actinomycetes bacterium | reverse complement strand
TATACTACTACTACTACTACTACTACTACCACTGCTACTACGTGGAGTGTGTGTGTATATGTTGGCATTGTTCGTGTTGTTGTTCTTGTTGTTGTTGTATGTGGCTCAAGCCCGACGCCTATCAATAAAACTCAATGACCAAGATCTGAAAAAGCAATCCGAACGCCTATCAAATATCGCTGCAAGGTCCTTAAAGGAGCTAGCCTGATATTGACACGACGGGATATCCGACTGGGGCGCCCAATGAAGTCTTCGTCCATTTGGACACTCTCAGCCAATGGGTTCAACACCCAATCACTAGTATCTGCCTGCTGCAACATATTAAGAAATGTGTGATGCAACATGTGCAGCTTAGGCATGATCGTAAACCTATTCAATTTCCTGGCATAGGCTAAGTTGATACACTTCTCATACCCTTGCAAAAACACCATGCCCTGATTTGCAATGACACGCGCATCAGCACTAGGGATCCAAAACCCATTGCCATACAAAGCGCTCACACAAGCATTCATTGCTTTGGTCGATTCCACCTTAGATGGATGCACGGACTGTTTGAGTGAGGATACAACTGCAAACACAGCAAACACAAATGGTAAAGTTCAGGACCGCCACCACTCCGACCCTAAAACATAACTGCAGAATCTAGAACCCAAACACCCATGACACATTTATCAGTTAGACCTAAAAAAATGCCTCAATTGTAACAGGTCTCCATTGTGATCAGAATTTCATCACTGCTCCCAGACTCAGCTATCTTCTGCGCCCCGTATTTCTCCATCCAGAGCATCAAGGATGTGGTGACATCGCCTTTGGACCAATGGCCATCGGGAAAATCCACATGCTTAAGAAAACCAACCTTTTCACGGTTTATTTCTTTCATGTAGGCGGACCGTTTCATTAAGCTGCAGTGGCTGTTGAAATCCGCAGTCATGTCCTCAAACCGGGTTTCAACTGAAGTGCCTGCAGCCAAAGGGTTGAACATTACACAAAAATTTGCCGCCCGTGTCTTACCCGCGCCTAAGGAGAGGTTGTGCCAGAAATCTGGTTTGAAATAAGACGGCTTGTCAGAGGTGTCATGAGGAATCTCTAGTTCTGCAGGCTCTTCAACCCAGGGGTCCTTCACGTTGCAAGTGTCCAGCCATTCTGGCAAAAAAACAAAATCCTCAAAGGGAACTGCATTTTCAGGCTCCTCAAAATCCTCCGTGCCAGCTAGGCACAAGTGGCATATCCCAGAACATGGAGTTTTTGATGTCGCCCGCTTGGGGACATTCTGAAAAGAACGCTTCAGCCCAGCACTCTTCACGTGAGCAGGCCAATCGCCCTTGGAACCCAAGCTGGCAACCCAAATCCGATTTCCACGCCCAACATCAACCCCATCATAGGCCAGGGACTTCATGTCACTTGCATACAGCTTCAGCATTGTAAAGAATGTGTCAGGGCAGTGTTTATAAACGCTCCGAGGCATTGCCATAAACATATACCTGGTTGTGTACGTGTGGCCAATAAAGTTCATCTTCATAGGTGTGGTCTTCACAGTATGTTTTATGACTCCTCTAGCATTTCTCCTTCGCTGAGCTGCGGTCCCTTTTCCCAAAGCACCCTGGGTTGTCAAAATCATGATCGGTTTCTTTTTCGAGCTCCGACCTTCGTCTTTATGTGTGTACACTGGGATTGTGCAGGAAAGGTCAAGCACGCCAGAATCTGCCAGGCGAAAGACTTCATGGTTTGGGTAGAGTGCACGATACCGTTTCCAGAACTCTGTCAAAATCACTTTCATAGTCGCAAACGATTTCTGGCCTGTAAGATGTTCTAGCATGTCAGCTTTGCCTAAAACCCTGACCCAGTCTGAAAATTTCAAATATGGAAAGTCCTTGCAGGTTTCCAAATTCTCTGATGAAATGGGAATCGGCATGGCTAAACCAAACTCCTTGAAAATGCTATGTGCTGCAAGTTCAGCGTTTGAAGCAGAAGCAGACGCCAGTCTGCCGACTGCTGGCTCTTCTCTGGCAACACCTGGGCTGGCCTGCACGTGGGCCCTAGCCATCTCAAGGACATGCGAGGCTGGAGCCTTGGCGGAGCAAGGGAAAAAATCAGTGTTGCTTGTGTTGTTTGTTGATGTTGGTTGTTGCGGGTTCTTTATGCGCTGTGTATCTTGTGCATTCGTGGGTTAGTATTCACAGGAGTTGATCAGATTGTAACTACGCTAGAAATTATGACCGCCAAAGGCTACTTGAATTATGACACTGTTTTGCTATATATCTACATGACGGTATTTTCAAGATACTTAGAGTAACTCCATAACTGTCACTCCGACAAGCGGTTTTTACTGCTCTGAATGGTTTTTAACCAGATGACTAACCATGGGTTCGAAAGCGAATTATCCTGGTGTCATTGAATTAGACACGAAGTATTCCCAACTACTTGCATATATGTGGATTTACATGTACATCGCTGCAGACCGCAGTGTCCACATGCGTGCTGAAGGTCAATGCCCAACACACTTTGCGAGCCTTGCGATGCAGGCCCGAATCCTACACAACTGTCGAAGCGTAACCAACCAACTTGTCGCACGCAGTAGATAAGCGAATTGCATAGTACTTCAATATACCACAGGGCTCGGAGATACAAAAAATCAAGGGACTCTCCTATTCATGGCCCCAAAGCTATGGCCTATGGCCCGATGAACTTAAGCTTAAAACGAGGGCATAAGAGACAACAGCTCAGCAGCACCAGTTGTTCGTCTCCCAAACCAAAAGGAGTTATCAGTTTGCAATTTCATAATTCGCACCGAAACGAACTGAAGTTATCATGGTCCCATAACACCTGCACTGAATACGACGTACGTTGCTCATGTTGGCTACATGCAAATAGGAGATCATTGATTATCGGGGATAACAAAATCACAGAAACAACAACGCACTGCCCCACATGCACTGTAAACACAGCAAACAAGCACATCACAATCAAGTGTTTATAACTAATGGGGGGAGCAGATTAATAAAGTTTTTGGGGTGGCAGATTAATAAAGACACTTTGTGGCCGAATTGGTAGGATTCGGGGGAAAACTTGCCAGAGCAGATTAAAAAATCGGCCCCGAAAAATTCAAAAACGCACCCCAAACAACATCAACTAATGCATAGCAGGTCCAAGTTCTGCAGTTTTAGAT
>CALGTP010000411.1 GCA_937902105.1 uncultured Actinomycetes bacterium | reverse complement strand
CCCAGCTTCTCACACATTTTGCGCAAGGCTCGTTTCGGTGTAGTTTCCTGATGTTGGGCCATTGCCTTATCGGTAGCATTCCAAGGGGGCAGCTTTCTGCGCTTTCTTGGCGTGGCCTCAACGATGTAGTTTTGCCAGGAATACTTGATTTTCTCAATCCTGCACGCTCTCTCGGAACGCTGTAATGTCCCTTGCACGGTCAAATCCTCTACTCTCGTGGGCCATTGCCTTTTAACGTCCTGGCGCTTGGCTGTTTTGGTAGCAAACGCATCTCGTTTTTTTTCCCTGGCTCGCAACTGCGCTACAAGCATTCGATCTCTAGTTTGAACCACTTCGGATCTCCTGCAATTTAAATCGATTTCAACCAACAAGGGTGGGTCAGAAACGTCTGGACGAGGCTGCACAACGACAAACTCCCACTTGTGCGCCGTGGCGCACTCTTCTCGCAACGTGAGCTTACCGCGCCAGATCTGCTTATCAGAATTACTGGTAACACTAGCTTGGAGCGTGTAGAGATCAGACGTTGCTACCAAATTCTCAGACCTTTGCTGTTGTCCAGCTTGATCCCGCTGCTTGTGAAAATCAGTGGCCTGCTTTGTCCTGTTGATTTGACGGTTGAGCAACTCTTGAGCGATCAGGCGTGCGTCTTCGAGACTACTCGCTTCTATAACACGGCTGCTGAAATTGTGACTCGGCACTGCGACTTCGTATGTTTTGCCAGGCACCTTTTCTGAAACCGCTTCCAGCGGCACCACCTTATCGACGATAAAATCAACAGCGTTCAAGAGTTGCTGCGTAGATTGGTCTAGCGGTGCTGGGGAAGCAACAGTAAGCGACGGCACGAAGATCCTCCAGGAGCCCCTCCGTATCACCTCCATGGCCTTGTCCCACACGTATTGAACGGTGGTTGCATGGTTGCGGCACAAATGCGATTGAAGAGAAAGCACCGCTTTTGATTTGGAAGATTGGGATTCGCCGGTTTTCTGTCGCAGGCCATCACGGAGCTCGTGCAGCAGCTGGCAACGCACACAAGGACACAGCCCCTCCTCGTTTTTCGTTTTTGGACTGAAAAGCTTGCACGTGGCGGGCACAAAACTCAGAAGACCATGCATTTGCTCCATGGACAACTTGCACCGCATGTTTTCGGCTCTGAAATAGCCCTGGGACCGCCATGTTTCGCTTAAACGGTCCCGGACTGCGAAACTCAGGCACAGGACCCACGCCTTACTCAACAGAGATAAAACAGAAACCATGGTCCACGCCAACGATCCTTCCAACGTCGGGCACGGAAGTCGAGCGACGCCGCAAGTGGCATGGAAAGAAACTCCTGGAAGAAGGTCGAAGCCTTGGAAATTTTCTTCTTTGATACAATAATCGATGGGGGAATCTTGCTCTGCTTGGAAAAAGTCTGCTGCAGTTTCCCTGTCAAGGAGAGGCGAGCGCTCTGAAGTTGTTTCACCATCCTGACTTGGGCTTGCGTCTAGCTGTCCACGAAGGCGAGCACGCCAAGTTTGGCGAGACACACCGAGCAAATGCTCACAGACAGCGCCATGGAGCCACACTTTGAACAGTGCGATTAAACGATCCAATTTGGGAGTCAAGCGCGCTCGTTGTTCTGCCAACTGGTTCGGCTCCACCGAAGCGATCATCAGTGCCTCAACGGGGCTGACAGCGCTGGGCGAGTCTAACTCATTGCGTGCGAACTGTTCAAATTCGCTGTCTGCCTGCATGGACACCAAGCTTACAAGAATGTGTTTCGCCTCGGACTTGAGAGCCTGGCATCCTAGACGGCAAATGGCAGCATAACTAACGCCGCACATATGCTCTATCATGTGGGCTTCTCCAAGAGAAGCCTGGCCTCTGCCCGCAGCCCAACACCATTGGGCTTCCAGGAGCCAATTGGGTTTTGATTTCACCGCCGATGACAAGAATCTGCTCTTGTCATCCACCTCGACTACTATATCCCGAAGTTTGGAAGCAACGTCAGCAACGTCTGGCAGCTGTTCCAGCGGGGTTGTTACATTCGAGTTGACCGATCCGGTGATTATTTTTTCACAAACGTCACCTTGCGTTTTTTTTTGTTGTAGAGCTCCGGAAACTGGTAAACGAAAAAGGAAACACAATGCATCTATTATAGATTCTGAATAGTGGATGTAAGAGACAATAGACGTTGTTAAACGGGCACTTCAAACATTAATCCTTGTGTTTCCCCCATGTATGAGAAGTAGTCATTCTAGCATGTCAATAAACTAACTCGTGTAACTAAACAACGGAATAATGGAGACGGGTGTCTGAAATGGGACGATGGTCAGAATAATTCTTCCAAACACCTTCCACGGCAGACATCTTGATCGGCATGAAGGAAGCATCATGGGAAGAGCGGTAGAAGACGCGATCATACCTAGCCGAGAACTGGTGTAGAAGGTCTTTATATGTCCAATTAACGGCTTCCTGTCGTGGTTCTTTCCAGCCTTGAGTACGAAACTCGCCATCCTCTCCATCACGCATGTTAAGGTCGCCGGCCACGATCTGGCATACAAAATGATCGTCGTCGCGAGGACGTGCCATGGCCTCAAATTGTGACGCTCTGGAATCCTTTGATTGCTCAGGGTGATAAGGATCATGGGACTCTGCGTGAGCGTTGGTGACACTCCAGTTTCCAAAATACACGGTTACTGCATGACGACCTTGCTGGCTACCAGCAAACTGCTGCGACGTGGCCCGCAAGCTAGAAGAGTTCAGCGCAGGTGACACCATGGATAACACGTAATAATCAGAGAATCGTTTTTTTCTTGCAAAAACGCTCCAGGACGGAAGAGCTTTCTTGATGACCTCGTGGGCCTGGGCCACAACCTCTTGAAATAACAGGATGCAGCCCTTCCTGGCAGCTTCTTCTGGTCCCCCCAACGAGAGAATGATTAATTCTAGAATCTTGCCAGCCCTGACAGCAGCGGACTGCCCGCGGTAACTTTTGTCGCAGCCGAGTCCATCAAGGTTAGCGGTGATGACCACAAGCTGCTCTTCTCCTGCTTCATTCACGAACCGCGAGGTCAGGTCAACAATAGCTTCAGAGGAATCCAACTCAATGGCGCAATCGTCGTGGTGTGGATGTGCAAGTGTCGCGGCACGTTTCCGGACGATGTGTATTGACACTGTACGGTACTGCGACTTGCCATCTCGCAGGACTCGCCAGAGGTCATCAGCGGGAAAAGTGACGCGGCCCTGGTGACGGCCCTGGCCAGCGAAGCTGTTCAAATGCACGAACTCAAGCAAAGCGCCATTGGCATCTACGTGTGGCAACAAAGCAGTCCAATGGGCGTTATTCCAATTCAACATAGCTCCAAGCACATCGTCGTTACAGCACTCCTCCTTCCATTGCCTTTCTGCTACGCTGGCTCCCTCGACGTGGAAAGGTGACTGGAGGAGGGCTGCCGATCGCCCTAGCATATTGATAACGTCTAAACTGAGCCATCCACTGAAAGGATCCAAGTGCTGCTGTTGCTCTTCCAAGGGCATGTTTAGCCTCTCAACCACTTCGGCTGCTGCAGCCCGGCATTGCGCCTTGTCGCATGCTGATCGCTGCAATAGATTATTGATGGCGTGCATGCCACACCATCCCTGATCTTGCACCTGCAAGAAACCAAAACGACTTTCCTGTGCCATGGAATCTCTGGAACTACGAGGGGCATCTGCGGGTGCTTCTGTTGGGTAGTAAATGAGGCGGTCGACATGCACTTCCCGTTGCGACCTTGTTACTCCATCATGTGTTTCAGGAATGATTGCACGCGCCACCAAGTCGACGTGCAGCGCTAAGACGCTGGAAGTACTATCGCTCCAGGCTTGCATGTCGCTGGCACTACCGTTCCTATGCACGAAATCAAAGAAAGCGTCTTTCTGCGAGAACGACGTGCGGCCCCTAAACCTTATCAGGCCCAGCAGCATGGAACATGTTCTACCACGCAAAAGAGTCTCATTGGCGGCGTCGTCTAAATCGTTCCAAAGACTCATGCTCGCCTTTCCCCTGCGGTACTCTGCTATGGAAGTTTCGACGAGCCAATAGAACTGCCCTTCGCGCATAGTTGTGGCAGTCTCGGGCAAAACTGGTGATCGGTAAAACAAATTGCAACACTGGCCATGCAGCAAGCGTCTCCCGAGGGGGTGTGGTATTTTGAAGACTTCCAGCAGCGGACAGATCGCTTTATTTCTCTTGCACGCGTCCTCTAAACAAGAGATGTCGGTGCCGGACGATTCCGCTTCTCTATCCCACAGCATCGCCGGCGTCACAAAAGAGCAATTCGTCTCGCATGGACCTTTCTGTTCGAGCCGCGCCCAATCTTTGGAAGCATCGCACAAGACAGGGTCGACAAAACTGGCTTCCAATAACTCATGGGGTCCATCAACTTTGTGCTCCAGAAGCACCGGCGCGGTCAAGGCAGCGCGCTCTAGCACGGCATATCCGACGATATTCTTCTTCTGCTGTGGCTTGTCTCGTTGCGGGAACTCGCTTGCGGGCAGGCCATGCATGTCACGGTCGCGCTCGAAGCGAGCCTCGTCGTACGTCACTTTTTCTGTCGCAAAGCGGACAGCACCAACAATCTCGTAGGCTTGATTCATCGACTGCGTCTTGTCTTTCGCACGATGCTGTTTTGAAGGCTTCTGGGCATTCTCAGAAACTATATGAATACACTGACATACCCACAGCCAGCGATCAAAGGGCACGTGACGATACTGGAATTGTTCTGCCATGCACACTGTGCGCTTCTCTGCAAAAATCCGTGAAGCCGTCAATTGTGAAACGGTCAGAACAGGCAAAGACACCTTTGCTTTTTCCAAGCAGACAAGGATCCGTGCCATTGCCACATTACTGGTATGGGTCTTGAAAGTCTCCTCTGTGGCTTGTGGACCAAGCTGTTCCGATGACATGTCCTGTTGTGTCGAGATGTTGCCATGCTTAAGGGACTTCTGTGGTCTGTCGCTCTGCTTGAATCGCTTTCGCCTCCTGGTGACATTTGACTCTTCAGCACTTCGTTTGCCATACGCCGGCGACTTACCTGACAGCATCACGATATCTTCGGACACGGGCAATTCTGGGGCTGTGGATTGGAGCTTATCGCTGCAGATTGCAGACTGAGGAGATTCTTGAAGCCTCGAACTTTCTGGCGCTGCAACCGTAGATCTTATCGTTTGCAGCGTCACCGTTGGTTCGTGAAATTGGACCGTCAAACTCTTCCTAGATAACCAACTGGTATTTCCTTTACCGACAGGGACGGGATTGTGCAACCTAGCTGATGCAGCCACTGTCCATGCAACGCGCACGATGTCATTGGCTGCCCAAGCGTGTTTGTGTCCATGTTGCACGCGATGGGCTTCGTGATCAGCGTCTAAAGCATATTTGGAACAGTATTGCTGCTTACATTCGAATCTCACAACCCCTATGATATTGCACTGCTGCGGTCGAGGTTCTACTTGGCTCCTGAACATGCTCGGGAACGCGTCTGATAGCTGAAACAACTCATCCTGTTTAAAACGTTTACCCTTCGGGTGCCCTTCCACAAGCCACAACCATTCACCCAAGGGTAAGTGTTTCATTGTGTTTGGAATATCTTTTTCTCTCGGCAAAAGATAAGCTGTGCAACAGCCGGTAAGAATGGCTTGACTGAAAGGCCACGGAATGCAAATGCCAGGCAAAGCTACATCGCACTGCTCTTTGCTCTGGAACGCATCGAGCACTGTCCGGGACACGTCGGAAGCTGAGGAACTGACCGTCTGCAGTGCGGGTCCGGCGCTCTGCTTGCATCGCTTTCGCCTCCTGGTGATTTTTAAATCTGGAGCAATTCGTTTGTCAGCCGAATTGTTACCTACATTATCCGGCGACTGACCTGGCAACATGTCAGGCTCTTGGGACTGTGGCGATTGTCGGAAATTGGTAGTTGGTTCGTGAAATTGGACCGTCAAACTCTTCCTAGATAACCAACTGGTACTTCCTTTACCGACAGGGACGGGATTGTGCAACCTAGCTGCTGCAGCCACTGCCCATGCAACGCGCACGATGTCATTGGCTGCCCAAGCGTGTTTGTGTCCATGTTGCACGCGATGGGCTTCGTGATCAGCGTCTAAAGCATATTTGGAACAGTATTGCTGCTTACATTCGAATCTCACAACCCCTATGATATTGCACTGCTGCGGTCGAGGTTCTACTTGGCTCCTGAACATGCTCGGGAACGCGTCTGATAGCTGAAACAACTCATCCTGTTTAAAACGTTTACCCTTCGGGTGCCCTTCCACAAGCCACAACCATTCACCCAAGGGTAAGTGTTTCATTGTGTTTGGAATATCTTTTTCTCTCGGCAAAAGATAAGCTGTGCAACAGCCGGTAAGAATGGCTTGACTGAAAGGCCACGGAATGCAAATGCCAGGCAAAGCTACATCGCACTGCTCTTTGCTCTGGAACGCATCGAGCACTGTCCGGGACACGTCGGAAGCTGAGGAACTGACCGTCTGCAGTGCGGGTCCGGCGCTCTGCTTGCATCGCTTTCGCCTCCTGGTGATTTTTAAATCTGGAGCAATTCGTTTGTCAGCCGAATTGTTACCTACATTATCCGGCGACTGACCTGGCAACATGTCAGGCTCTTGGGACTGTGGCGATTGTCGGATTGGTGATTGGACACTGTAGTTGCCGTCTGAAGACTGAGTACGTTCTGGATGCTGTGGGCATTGTGGCGCTGCCACTGTAGCTGCTATCGCATGCAGCGAGGTAGTTGGTTCGTGAAATTGGACCGTCCACATCTTCCGCGCCGTCCAACTATTGCATTTTGGACCTTCATTTATGTCTGCGGCACGAAAAGGATGTTGTACTCTAGCTACTCCAGCCACTGTCCATGCAACGCGCACGGTGTCTGTGGATGCCCAAGAGT
>CALGTP010000410.1 GCA_937902105.1 uncultured Actinomycetes bacterium | reverse complement strand
TGTGCCACGGCGCGAACTGAATTCCCATGCGCGATTTTACGGACGATTTGCGCGACGTTAGTCGCCGGCTTTCTGAAGCCAATGTCTACCTCAAAATTGAAGCTCAACGCCAGCGCTTTCGAGAACTTGAGATTGAAGTATCTAAACCTGGTCTCTGGGATGACCAAAATTTGGCCAAGAAACTGAATACTGAATATGCCAATACCAAGGGCGATATTGAGATTTACGATGTGCTGGCGCGCCAACTTGAAGATGTTGAAGTTCTCCACGAGATGGCGCGTGAGGTGGACGATGCCTCTCAAGAGCCTGAAATAGAAGCCGGAGTCAAGACCATCGCTGAGCAGTTAAGTGGTCTGGAGATGCGCAGCCTGTTTACAGGCGAGCATGATGAATTGGATTGCATCGTGCACATCAATACTAAAGACGGTGGTGTTGATGCTCAGGACTGGAGTGAAATTCTCTTACGGATGTATCAACGATGGGCCGAACGTCGTGGGCTGGGCTTTGAAATAGATGACATCTCAGCCGGGACTGAAGCGGGCATCATGTCTGTTGAGTTCACTCTCAAGGGACGCTATGCCTACGGTCTGATGACCTCTGAGCGTGGCACTCATCGTCTGGTGCGGATTAGTCCTTTTGATAATCAGGGCCGCCGTCAAACAAGTTTTTCTGCAGTGCAAGTGTGGCCGGCAATGGAAAACCCAGATATCGAAATCGATGAGACTGACGTACGCATGGAAGTGTTTCGGGCCTCAGGTGCTGGTGGGCAGCACGTCAACAAAACTTCATCTGCTGTACGACTGATTCATGAGCCAACGGGATTGGTTTCATCTTCCCAAGAAGAACGCAGTCAGTTACAGAACCGTGAAAAGGCGATGAATCGCCTTAAGGCAATGGTTGCAGCCAAGATCGAAGAAGAACATCAAGAGGAACTGGCGCGCATTGCTGGCAAGCAGGCCACGGTGGGCTGGGGGAGTCAGATTCGCAGTTATGTCTTGCAGCCATATCAAATGGTGAAAGATCTGCGGACAAATATCGAATCCAGTAGTGTTGAGTCGGTCCTCGATGGCGATCTCGATGAATTTATGGTTGGTTACTTGCGTTGGCGCCGTTCGGGTGACGAGACCTAGACCAAGCGCGCTGGTAATCTGACTACTTGCCATAGAAGGACCGATGTTTGAGCCCTCGCTTGCTCAAGGAGTCAGATGATTCGTTTAGATAATGTCACCAAAACTTATGGGTTGGAAGCACCTGCGGTTCGCGACGCATCTTTTGAAATCGCCAAGGGCGAATTCATATTCATGGTGGGTCCGTCTGGGTCGGGTAAGTCCACTTTGTTGCGCCTGATCAACCGCCAAGAACAGCCCGAACGCGGTGCAGTGTGGGTTGCGGGGCAAAATATCAATGAGATTGCTGAGTCCAAGGTGCCATATTTGCGCCGCAACCTTGGAAATATCTTTCAGGATTACAAATTGCTGTTAAACAAAACCGTTTCGGAGAATGTGGCTTTCGCCCTTGAAGTGATTGGTCGTCCCAAGCACGTGATTGCCCAGCAGGTTCCTGCCGTTCTTGATCTTGTCGGTTTGGCCGACAAAGGTGATCGTTTCCCGCACCAGTTATCGGGTGGAGAACAACAACGAGTATCCATTGCGCGTGCCTTCGTGAATCGCCCCCTGATTTTGTTGGCCGATGAGCCGACTGGAAACCTTGACCCCGCCACGGGTGAAGGAATTATGCGTTTGTTGGAGCGCATCAATACCACGGGCACAACTGTGGTGATGGCGACTCATGATCAGCGCATCGTGAACATGATGCGCCGTCGAGTTGTGCAATTAGATCGTGGCGTCATTGTGCGCGACCAAGAGCGTGGGGTGTACGACTGATGTTGACGCGAATTAGTTATGCATTGCGCGAAACATGGGTCAGTTTCAGGCGCAATATCACTCTCACTGGTGCCGCTGTGGTGACATCGGCCGTGTCACTCTTGCTCGTCGGTTCAACCTTTCTCATTCAGCGCGCTTTTGATAATTTGCTGACCCGTTGGAAGGGTGATGTTGAACTCATCGTGTATGTCCGCTCAGATGCTGATGCCACACAGATTGAAGTCATCAAAGGGGCGTTGGAATCTCAAGCCTCAATTATCGATGTTGCGAAATTGCGCTACCTCAATCAGGCTGAGAGTTACGCCGAGGCCGAGAAGTTGTTCGCTGGAGATCCCGGCACATTACGACTGTTGACTCCAGCAAATATTCCTTCGCAATTTAAAGTCGTGCCTATTTCGCAGGATTCCAATTTGATCCGTGAACTTGGTGAACAATTCCGCAACATTCCGGGTGTTCGTGAAGTGGCCTATGCCCAAGATGTCTTTGATGTGGTGGCCCGGGTCTCGCAATTCATTCGCGTGGCCACGACGGTGATGTCCGTCGTGCTTTTGGTCGTTGCGGTGGGGTTGATCTGGAATACCGTGCGGACTGCCATGTTCGCCCGTCGCCGAGAGATTGAAGTGATGAAGTTAGTGGGTGCGACGAACTGGTTTATTCGTATTCCGTTCATGCTTGAAGGTCTTTTGCAAGGTGTGATCGGTGGTGTTTTATCGTGTCTCGGGTTGTGGGGGTTGAACACGGCATGGTCTGGGGCAGTCGCAGATTTCAACGACACCGAGTTGGCGGCCTTGGTTGTCACAGATGGATATATGCGTTTTGTGATGGTCATTTTGTTGCTCGTCGGAGCGATTGCCGGTGCCGTCGGCTCGGGTATTGCCGCTTCACGTTTCCTTGACGTCTGACACCCGATTAGGGTGACGGAATGGCTTATCAAGAGATCATCTACGAGGTTTCCGAGCAGATTGCGACGATCACTCTCAATCGCCCCGAGAAGTTAAACGCATTTACTAATCGGATGCTCAAAGAAATCATTTCGGCTTTCGACGAGAGTGATGCCGATGACAACGTTCGGGCGGTGATCGTCACTGGTGCGGGTCGCGCTTTTTGTGCAGGTGCTGACTTATCAAGTGGTGGAGAGACTTTCGCTAAAGGTGGCAGCGATGTCAAAGCCAAATCGGGAGTGATGCGCGATGGCGGAGGTTTGGTTTCGTTGCGAATCTTTGAGAGCAAGAAGCCAGTCATTGGAGTGATCAACGGGGCAGCAGTAGGAGTCGGTGTGACCATGACTCTGCCGATGGATATTCGTTTGGCCAGCGATCAGGCGAAATTCGGTTTTGTGTTTGCCAAGCGAGGGATTGTTCCAGAGGCCGCTAGCAGTTGGTTCTTGCCGAGGATTGTCGGCATTTCGCAAGCTGCTGAATGGTGTTTCACGGGGCGAATGATCAGCGCTGCTGAGGCCAAGGAAGGGCGCTTGGTGCGCAGTGTGCACGAAGCTAGTGATTTGCTGGGCGCGGCACGTGCCATTGGACGTGAGATCGCGGAAAATACGGCCCCAGTCTCGGTGGCGTTGAGCCGACAGATGTTGTGGCGCATGCTCGGTGCCGATCATCCGATGGATGCGCATCGGATGGATTCACGGGCGATCAATTCACGTGGGGCCAGCGCGGATGCCAAAGAGGGCGTGATGAGTTTCTTGGAGAAGCGGCCAGCGAACTTCCCAGTCAAAGTCAGCGACGGATTACCCGATGTCTTTCCAGATTGGCTCGACCCCACCTTCTCCTAACAGGGTGGGCGCGATATCACCGCAGATATGGGGGTCATATTCCCCAACAAACTTTCCACTCACGAGAATCGCTTCGTAGGCTGACAGTGTGAGCAATACAGATGAGACAACCTTGTATGAACGAGTTGGCGGGATGGAGTTCTTCATCTCACTTGTCGACCATTTCTACGCGGGGGTCGTGGGTGATGAAGCGTTGTGGTCGCTATACCCCGACCAAAGCGATCTCCTGGGAGCGAAGCATCGGCTGGCGTTGTTCTTAGGACAATATTGGGGAGGTCCTGATACCTACAATCAAGAACGTGGGCACCCGAAATTGCGCTTGCGGCATATGCCTTTTCATGTTGGACCGCTAGAACGTGATCGCTGGTTGGCGCATATGGCGGCAGCTATTGAAGCCACGACAGCGGATGCCGCGATACGAGCCGAATTGATTGCTTATTTTGTGCCTGCTGCCGAACATTTACGCAATGACACAGGCTTGCCGATCAGTTCGTCGCGGCCTAACTGAAAACAACGGTCTTGCGTCCATAGACCAAGACGCGATGTTCTAGATGGGCACGCACTGCACGAGCAAGAACAATAGTTTCCAAATCGCGACCCTTACGTGTGAGATCGGCGACTGAGTCGCGGTGTGTCACGCGGGATACTTCTTGATCAAGTATCGGACCCTCATCTAGTTCTTCGGTGACATAGTGCGCAGTAGCGCCGATGATCTTGACGCCGCGATCGTGGGCCTGACGATACGGATTAGCTCCGATGAAGGCGGGCAAGAAAGAGTGATGAATATTGATGATCCGTGATTGATAGGCATTGACTAATGCTGGTGACAGGATCTGCATGTAGCGCGCTAGGACGACGAGATCTACTTGCTGCTCGTTGAGGGCGCGTAAAACTTCTTGCTCTTGCGTTGCTTTCGTTTGCGGTGTCACGGGGAGATGCAGATAGGGGACACCCATGTGTTCAACCAAACTGGCATGATCGGGATGATTATTGATCACAGTCACAATCTCGGCAGGGAGTTCGCCTGAATGCCAGCGACTGAGAAGATCAAACAAGCAGTGCGATTGTTTGCTGGCCAGGATGGCTACGCGAGGCTTGTGGTCGGTGAAACGAAGATCGGCGTGCATTGCGAACTGCGAAGAAACCTGGGCAAAGGCCGCCAGGATTTCTTCTCGCCCAAGAGAAAAGCCATCAAGTTCAAATTCGACACGCTGGAAGAACACTTGCTCAACATCGTCGGTGTGTTGCTCAGCGTGGACGATGTTTCCGCCGTTGACAGCGATGAAATCAGCCACCGCAGCGACGACTCCGCGCTGGTCGGGGCATGAGAGGAGGAGTACGGCAGTAGCGGTCACCTTTCAAGTTTGCCGTGAAACCCGAGCATTTGCGACCCATGGATGCGTGCGTGAGGCAAAAACAGTCCTAACTCACGTCCTTAATAACGGCGGATGAGAGCGTGGCAGGCCACGGCCGCGGCTGCTGCAACATTTAATGAATCAATCTCCGGTGCCATCGCAATACGCACCATGTGGCTCACCGCGCCAAGAGCGGCATCGGAGAGACCTGTTCTCTCCGATCCAAGAACAATCGCTACCCGTGCATCGTTTGGCAATTGATCGCCGATCTCACGAATATCAATGGCATCAGAGCGTGGTGTCAAACCGCATACCACACATCCAGCGTTACGCAATTGTGTGAGCACACTTGAAGCATCATCAACACGGCAATAGCGCATTGTAAACGCAGTGCCCATTGACACTCGTAAAGCGCGTCGTGCTAGGGGATCGGCACTATTGCGATCAAGAATCAATCCGTCCACACCGAATGCCGCAGCACTGCGTACGATCGCTCCGATGTTGGTTGGGTTGTCCACATCTTCGACGACCAGCAGATGATGCGCAGTTGACAACAACTCATTGAGTGTGAGTGGCGCGGGACGTTCAAATAAGGCAATGATGTCGAGCGCTACACCGAGTCCGGTTAATGTCTTGCGCACCTCGGGAGTCGCCGCGTACACCGGCACCGCTGGATCAATGTTCTCAACGACGGCCGTCGGAGTAGTGGCATCGGTGAGCGCTTCAACCATCACGCAACCTGCCGCCAAGGCGCGCTCAACAACTAAGTCGCCCTCAGCTACGAACATCCCGAGTGTAATTTTTTCAACCTCACCCATCTGCATGCTTTTGAAAACTCGAGATGGGATATGGCGTGGACGAAGTTCTCTCTCTCGCAAACGAAAGCGACTCAGTCGTGGATCCTCAGGGTCGTCAACAAAAATGAGTTGGCGTGTCATCGTGTAACCGCAGGATGCGAGATGATCAGTAATACCACGGGTAAGGCGCCCAGTCGGGATCCCGCTTTTCCAAGAAAGACTCTCGCCCTTCTTGAGCCTCATCGGTCATGTATGCCAGACGTGTTGCTTCTCCAGCAAAAATCTGCTGTCCGACGAGACCATCATCAATCATATTGAAGGAAAACTTGAGCATTCGTTGCGCCATTGGACTCTTGGCGTTGATTTCCTTAGCCCACTGCAAGGCCGTGGCCTCAAGTTCGCGATGGGGCACCACCGCATTGACCATGCCCATTCGGTGGGCCTCATCAGCGCTGTACTCACGCCCCAAGAAGAAAATCTCACGAGCAAACTTTTGCCCCACTTGCCGCGCTAGATATGCCGAACCAAAACCACCATCAAAACTTGCCACATCAGCGTCAGTCTGCTTAAACCGCGCATGTTCTTGACTAGCCAATGTGAGATCGCTGACAACATGCAAACTGTGTCCGCCACCTGCGGCCCAACCTGGTACGACGCAAATCACAATCTTGGGCATGAAGCGAATGAGTCGCTGAACCTCCAAAATGTGGAGGCGCCCACTCTTAGCCGGATTGATGCTTTCGGCGGTCTCACCGTCGGCATAGCGGTATCCGTCGCGACCGCGAATTCGTTGGTCGCCTCCGCTACAAAAAGCCCATCCACCATCTTTTGCTGAGGGCCCATTGCCTGTCAGTAAGACACATCCGACATCGGTGCTCTGGCGGGCATGTTCGAGAGCGGAAAAGAGTTCGTCCACCGTGTGTGGGCGAAAGGCATTGCGGATCTCTGGGCGGTTGAAAGCCACGCGCACCGTGCCATGTTCAACCGAACGGTGATAGGTGATGTCAGTGAAATCAAAGTCCGGTACTTGACGCCACGCAGTCGGGTCGAAAATATCAGACACTTTTGATTCGCTCACAATCTCAGTCTCTCAGATACTCACGCGGGAGATACAACTGTTAGTCCCGTTTTAACCGCTCGTTCACTTAGTGTTGTCAAATAAACTGTCGTTTAAGCGGGATTTTTGGCAGACTCATGGGGTGTCACAGATCACTCGGCCCACACTTATTGCTCGACTGACAGCTGAAGCAGTGGGTACGGCCTTATTGGTGGCCACGGTCGTCGGATCGGGCATCATGGCCCAGCGACTCTCGCCCGATGATGTCGGTCTGCAACTGCTAGAAAATGCCGCTGCCACCACCGGTGCCCTGATCGCCTTGATCTTGGCTCTTGGGCCAGTTTCTGGAGCCCACTTCAACCCAGTCGTCTCAATGGTCGCGCGTTTGTTTGGCGGTCTGTCGACACGCGACACTGTTCTCTATTCACTCGTACAAATCGCTGGCGGGTGTATCGGGGCGATGATCGCCAACGTGATGTTTGAATTGGATGTCGTCAATCTCTCGACCAAAGACCGCTCATCGGCGGCGCTGTGGTTTTCCGAGGTGATCGCCACGATCGGTTTGGTCTTGATTATTTTTTGTATCGTTCGTAGTGGTCGTGCTTCGGCAGTTCCCTATGCCGTGGGTGTCTGGATTGGTGGTGCCTATTGGTTCACTTCGTCAACAAGTTTTGCCAATCCTGCCGTTGACTTTGCGCGTTCGTTGTCAAACTCCTTCGCTGGTATCAAACCATCCTCCATTCCAGGATTCTTGATCGCTCAGATTGTCGGAGGTCTGTTGGCATTCGTCTTGGTGAAAGTTCTCTATCCCGTTGCGCGGGACGAAGAAGCCAAATAAATAATGACTCAGTCTCGACCAGAAGTTCTTTTTGTCTGCGTCCACAATGCCGGTCGCTCACAGATGGCGGCGGCACTCGTGCAACATCATGCTGGAGACACGGTTGTTGTCCGCTCTGCTGGAACGGCCCCCGCTGATTCAATCAACAGTGCGGTTGTCGAGGCGATGGCTGAACTTGGCATTGACCTTCATGCCAATGGAGCGTCTCCGAAAAAGTTGACTGATGAAGCGGTGCATATGAGTGATGTCGTGATCACCATGGGTTGCGGCGACAGTTGCCCGTTCTATCCCGGTAAGACATACCTCGACTGGAAACTTGATGACCCGGCCGGTCAAGGCGTTGACGCAGTCCGTCCAATCCGTGATCGGATCAATGATCTCGTTCTTGAACTTCTCGCATCCTTTCACCTCGAAGTTTGAGGCGTTTTACTTCCTCCCGCTGAGGGACCCCTAGCGAGAGGCGAATACGCTCTGAGCATGGGGAAGAATACACAGATCGCGCCATTGCCCGATAATGATGCCGAGATCGTCAAACATCTAGCGGAGGCTGAACTGCTGGCCTTGGTGAGCACGGTGGCCCATTTGACTGGTGATTTGTCGCTACTTGACCCACGTCTGATTCCTGATTTACTCAAACTCCGTGATCCACAGAGTGGCTACGACGACGAGCAGCAAACTCTCGCTCGTGACATCATTTTGCGTGGTCTACGAAAGTTTCGCGATGAGCAGCAACAGATTCCAGCGCGTCCCTCACCCGACGATCTGCGTGCCATCATGCAGTTCATCGCTGCCGAACCAGTGAGCGAACGCTATGTGCCATTGCTGCTTGAAGAACTCGCTCTTGACGGCGATCAGTTGCGTGCCCCGCAGTGGACTAAGGATTCAATTGACTCTGAGCGTGAGTTCAATGCCATCGTCATAGGGGCGGGTATGTCGGGTATTGCCGCGGCTCATCGTCTGCGTCAAGCCGGTGTCACTGTCACGGTCTTGGAAAAGAACGAAGATGTCGGTGGCACCTGGTTGGAAAACAAATACCCAGGCTGTCGCGTGGATATTCAAAATCACATGTACAGCTACAGTTTCGCCCAGCGTCATGACTGGCCATACTTTTTTAGTCCGCAGCAAGTGCTACACCAATATTTTCGCGACTGCGCCGAGCAATTCGACCTGCTCCCGATCATCAAGTTCAATACCGAAGTTGAGTCCGCAGTGTGGGAAGAAGTGACTCAGCAATGGGTCGTGACATCAATTGACGACGCGGGTGGGCGACAGATCGATCGGGCGAACATTTTGGTTTCTGCTGTCGGACAACTGAATCGCCCGAATTATCCCGACATCGCTGGGCGCGAATCTTTCGTTGGTGACGCCTTTCATTCTGCAGAATGGGATCAAAGTGTCAACCTCACAGGCAAGAGAGTCGCAGTCATTGGCACGGGCGCAAGTGCTTGCCAATTTATTCCACAAGTTGCAAAAGAGGCTGGCGAACTTTTTGTTTTCCAGCGCACGACACCTTGGATGATTCCTGCACCGCGATATCACGAAGCGGTGCCCAACGGATTCAATTGGATGTTGGCTCATGTTCCGTTTTACGCCGAGTGGTATCGCTTCTCAATGTTTTGGCGTATGGCTGAAGGAATGTTGCCTGCGGCCACAGTTGACCCAGAATATCCGCCCACAGAAAAAGCAGTGGGTCTGATGAATGAGATGATGCGTCAGATGTTGATGGAGTGGACACATGCGCTCACTGAAGGAGATGAGACTCTGCGGCGTCAACTCACTCCCAATTATCCACCGCTATCAAAGCGCTTCATTGTTGATGATGGTTCGTTTGCCCTGACCTTGCGTCAACCTCATGTGCATTTGGTGACTGAGTCCATTGAAGCCATCGAAGTAGGGGGAATTCGCACAGCGGATGGACAAGTTTTCGATGTTGATGTGATTATTTACGGCACTGGTTTCAAGGCCAGTCAATTTTTGACGCCGATGAAAGTGACGGGTATCAACGGCACCGATCTCCACGAGCAGTGGGCAGGTAATGCCCGTGCGTACCTCGGAGTTGTCATTCCAAACTTTCCAAATTTCTTTTGTCTCTACGGTCCCAACACAAACATCGTGGCCAATGGCTCGATTATTTATTTCAGCGAGTGCGAGGTGTATTACCTCGTCGAATGTGTACGGCTGTTACTGGAAACAAGGAATGCTTCACTTGATCCGCGCCAAGATGTACACGACGAATACAACGAACGTATAGATGCCGCCAACAAGTTGCGCACATGGGGATTTTCCTCGGTGAGTAGTTGGTATAAGAATGCTCATGGGCGCACTGCACAGAACTGGCCGTTCAGCGTTCTTGAGTTTTGGGAACAAACCCGTGAGCCACGTGCGGACGATTACACACTTGTCAGAAAGTGAGATTGATGATGGACGAATTCATTCACTACACCTCTGAAAATCGCATCGGTACCATCACCATTGATCGTCCAGCAAAAAAGAATGCCATGACATTTGCAATGTTGGCTGACTTCATTGCCACAGTGGAGCATGCTGGATCCGACGACGAGATATCTGTCTTGGTGATCACTGGTGTTGCGGGGTCATTTTGTGCGGGAACTGATCTCGCCGACCTCGCAACGATCCCAGGTGCGCAACGTGGACTGCGCGGCAGTGCCGAAGAAACGGAGAAATGGTGGCCGATTGTGCAATGCCCAAAGCCAACGATCTGTGCTATCGACGGACCAGCGATGGGCATGGGTGCCGAATTCACGTCGCAGTGTGATATTCGTTTGGCATCCACGAACGCACGCTTTTCTTGGAATTTTGTGCACCGTGGTTTGGTTCCTGACACGGGAGCAGGAACCTGGCTTCTACCGCGGATTGTTGGTCTGCAAAATGCGTTGCGACTGACATACACCGGCGACATGGTTCTCGCGAATGAGGCTCTCAGCCTCGGTTATGTACTTGAAGTTGTTGAGCCCGACGCTCTCTTGCCGCGAGCCTATGAAGTGGCCGCAAAAATCGCTGCGGGTTCCCCGCACAGTTTGAAACTGATCAAAAACTTGACCTACAACGCTTTGACAGCCTCTGTCCCCGAGCATATGGAGCGACACACCGCAGCGATGTCGGCGAGCTTCAAGAGTGAAGATCATCGTGAGGGAGTGGCCTCGTTCTTGGAGCGGCGACCGCCACATTTCACTGGACGTTAAGCAGAGCGTCACTCCCAGGATGCTTGAGGGCTCGCTGCCATCGGCAACGATGTAGAGATGCGTATTTTGTTGACAAATGATGACGGTATTGACTCGCTTGGTTTGCATGTTCTAGCGCGCGCCATGCTCCCCTTTGGTGAAGTGGTCATCGTTGCCCCCGATCGGGAATTCTCTGGCGCTGGTGCCGCCTTGGGTGCTCTTCACCTGATTCAGCCGGAAGTCCACAAAGCTCATGTTGAAGGAATCGATGAAGCATGGGCAATCACTGGACCCCCAGCGTTGTGTGTGATGTTCTCACGCCTCGGTGCCTTTGGTCCACCATTTGATTTAGTGGTGGCAGGCATTAACCCTGGAGCGAATGTGGGTCGTTCGGTGTATCACTCAGGTACCGTCGGGGCTGCGCTCACCGCCCGCAATGGACTCGTCTCAGGAATTGCTGTGAGTCAGTCCGTGACAGGTTTAGGTGTTGAGGGTCAGGGATGGGATGAGATGTTGGTCGGGCAAAAGTGGGAGACCGCGGCGAGCGTAGCGGCTTCATTTGTTGAAGGTTTGGTGGCCAACATGCCAAAGACACCAGTGGTAGTCAACATCAATGTGCCAAACATTGATTTGGCGGATATCAAAGGCTGGAAGTCGGCTCGCCTCGGTCATGAACCACCACGCCGAATGAGTACCGCCACTTTGGAACCAAAGGTCGGTCACGAGGGTGGTTACTACGTGCGCATGGCGTGGGGTGAAGCTGCTGAACTTCCACAAGATACTGATGGTGGAATGGTCGCTGATGGGTATGTAGCGGTGAGTTACTTGAGTTCAATCGTCAACAGTGAACGTGATGATCTCTCTGCGGCCGAAGCAAGTATGTCAAAATTGATCACGCGCTGAGGAAAATAGTTATTAGATAACAATCACGGGTGTGCCGATTTGGGCAAAGTCCCATGTGAAGTCGGCGTCAAGATTGGCTTGGCGCTGACAGCCACCAGATAGACGAGTGCCAAGTTCGGCATCAGTTTGATACGGCGTGTTATCAGCGCGATGAATGGGTAGCGCGTGAAAGCCAATGGCACCGATATCAGTTTTCAGCCAGCGCACCATTTTATAGAGGAACGCTTTACCGTTCCATGCCGTCGACACATCTGAGCGGCTATACACGGCATGAGATCCGGGCGTTTCGTTGTTGTATTTGCTTCCAGACACCAACCATGAGCGAATCACCACATTGTCTTCGCCCACAGCCCAGATGCGTTGACCCGCACGTTCGAATACCAGTCGACGTCCTGATCCTGAATTAGGTGGAAGGGGAGGTGTATCAGGTCCACTTGTGGCCACGGAGGACAACTCGTAGCCCAAAAGATCAACTGCTCCTGGGGTTGGCGGCGGAGTGCGAATCACAAGAGAATTTTCGTCGGGCCACACTCCGAGCGAGAGGGCAGTTTCGCGACCAGTCTTGCCATCTACGAAAAGATCGCGATCGGTTTGCAATTTTTCGACGGCAGCAGCAGTGGCATTGTCATAAACACCCGTCGCTGTAGTGTTGAGAAAGCCAGTGACGATCAGCGCCTCTTGTAAACATGTGACGCTTGGTCCGGTGTCGCCACCAGCAAGCGAGCGCACAGTCATAACGCATGGTTCATCGCCAGTTGGTTCTTCGCCTGTGATATCGACGGGATCGGTGCTGGGTGCTGTTGACGAGTCGGTACCAGGAACGCTGGTGACAGGTTCAATGTCCACCGATGAACTGCTTGAGGTCGATGTTGAGTCGTTCGGAGATGTGCTTGTGTTCGATCCACCTGAGACCAAGGCGACCACCAAAATGGCCGCAGCAACAAGCCCCACGCCAGACATCAGCAAGGTTCGGTGTTCAGAGGTGTTCATCGGCGAGAAGGTCCTTAGAGAAAATGGGGCAACATCAGTTTACTCAGGATGGGGTGGGAGGGGTTGTCATGTTGGGCAGTTCCATGGCTCTTGTGCCACACTGGACTATGAGCAAAACCGAGTGGACAACTGCAGATATTCCCGATTTAGAAGGACGAACGATTGTTATGACGGGCGCTAATTCTGGTTTAGGTCTTGAGTCAACACGTAACCTTGCGCGGGCGCGAGCCACAGTGATCATGGCCTGTCGTAACGCTGAAAAAGCAACTCGAGCCGTCGCCGATATTCGGGCCTCGGTACCTGACGCTCAGATAGTTGTGCACCAACTTGATCTCGCAAGTTTGTTCTCGGTGCGTTCGTTCAGTGAGGCTTTACTTACCGCCGGAACACCGATAGATATTTTGATGAATAATGCCGGTCTGATGGCTCTTGACGAGAGTCGCACGGTGGATGGTTTCGAAACTCAGATTGGGGTCAATCACCTCGGACATTTTGCTCTGACAGGACTGCTTCTTCCGCTTGTCTCGGCTGCTCCGAATGGTCGAGTTGTAACCATCTCAAGTGATGGACATCGCCCCGGAAAAATACATCTTGACGACCTGATGTGTGATCAACGGCGTTACAGCCGTTGGGGGGCTTACTTCCAAAGTAAGTTGGCGAACTTATTGTTCACCTCCGAACTTGATCGGCGCCTGCGCGAGGCGAAGAGTTCCACGATCGCCGTTGCGGCACATCCGGGAATGGCAAAAACAGAACTCGGCAAAAACGGAAAATCGGTCACTAATGTGGTGATGCGTCGGGTGACGCCGGTGCTGATTCGCACTGGTGTTCAAGGCTGCGAATCACAACTTCGTGCGGCAGTCGATCCAGGTGTATGGGCAGGAGAATATTACGGTCCGCGTTTTCATGCTTTCGGGCACCCCGTATTGGAAACGCCAAGTCGTCGGGCACGTGATGTTGCTGATGCTCAAGGGTTATGGGAACTCAGCGAGCGACTCACGAATGTGACGTACCAGTTTTAATTTGTGACGAGATTTAACTCAATGCGATTTCCACTGGGGTCATGCAGAAAGATCTGCCGATTGACGCCAGCAATTTCGGGTGCCACTCGGTATGAGATTCCTTTTTCATCAAGGTGACGACGGCACTCATCAAGATTTGTCGCTGTGAGGGCAAAATGTTGATTGCGATCAATGACGGCATCGGGTCGCACCCGGAGATGCACTTCATGTGCTCCGATGCGTAGCCAAGCGCCATCAATAGTGAACCCTGGTCGAGAAATCTCGCTACAACCCAAACCATCCACGTAGAAGGCCAGCGAATCAGCCAAGGAATGAACATTGAGATTGACGTGATGTAACCCGAGGATTTCCATATAGCGAGTCGACTTTCAATTCCTGTGTAGAGACACTGTCAGATGGTACCTGAGCATCTTGGCGTTCATAGTTTTATTGACTGCGACGAGCAACTTCGCGAAACGGGAGATCGAGCGAGGGATCGGATTCCCGCGCGAGACCTAAGATTTTTTCTCCGATAATGGATTTTTGTATTTCATCTGTGCCACCAGCGATTGATTGAGCAGGTGTGCTGACTAGAACTTCGGCAATCGTGGCATCGTGCGGGTGATCGCCTGTTGTCAGCATGCCGTTGGCGCCACTGATCAAGGTGTGCACGCGGTGAGCCATCCGTGCAACCTGTGAAGCAGCCAATTTGCCAAGCGAACCCTCGGGACCAGGCGGGCGTCCAAGTGCTCTGGCTGCTCTGGCTCGAAGTGCCGTCCACTCACTAGCTCTCTGAAACGAAATCAGAGCGGCGATCTCTTGACGAATCACCAGGTCGCTGGCGACCCCGTGTTGCTGAGCGCGTTCAATGACAAGATCAACTCGACCAGCCCGCTGCGGGTACCAGACATATGTTTTGAAGTGTTCTTCGGCTTCGACTTCGGCCTCGCGCACGGCTCGACTTTGTTTTCCTGCGGATTGCACAAACTTGGGTCGGCGCATCGTTGAGAAGGTTCGCTCATGAGCCAAAGTCGCCCGAGCTACTCTCCAGCCGTCGTTCAGAGTCCCCACCAGATGATTCGCTGGCACCCGAGCATCAGTCAAAAACACTTCATTGAAAGATGCGTGGCGGTTCATTTGTTTTATCCCACGAACCTCAATGCCAGGTTGATGCATCGGTAAAACAAAATAGGAGATTCCATGATGCTTGGGTACATCCCACGATGTACGCGCCACCAACATTCCGTAATCGGCATGGTGGGCGCTGGTGTTCCAAACCTTTTGTCCGTTGATCACCCATTCATCTCCGTCCAACACTGCCGAAGCCGATAGTCCAGCGAGATCGGATCCTGCTCCCGGCTCACTAAAAAGTTGGCACCAGGTTTTCTCACCTGTCAAAGTTGGACGCAAAATCAGTTGACGCAGTTCGTCCGAACCATGTTCAACGATCGTTGGTGCCGCCAATGACATGCCGCTTCCAAGAGGCTGACCCACTGCGCCAATTGATCGAATTTCGTCAGCGACGATTTGATCTGCCCAGGCTGGGAGATCTCGCCCAAAGCATTGTCGTGACCATGAGGGAACTGCCCAGCCAGCGTCCACCAACAACTCACGCCAAGCCTGGAGTGAAAGGGTCGGATCCCAATTGCTCATCAGCCATTGCCGGATGTCCTTTTCAACTGCCTCGCGACTTGGAGTGTTCACGATCAAGAACCAGTGGGATCATGCAATCCACAGGCGCGGATCCAGATATCGGTGAGAGTGGTTTCGGCTTCGTCGTCGTCATAGGTGTCTCCACCGACATTGAGCCACTGAGCAAAGCCAGACAACATGGAAACCAAGGCCGCTGCTGTGAGCGCCGGATCGATGGATTGATCGGCCCAGCCACTTGTTTGCCAACGCTTGATCGAAGCACTGACCCGTGAAATATGTTGCTGCCGCGACAGTAGGCGATTCTTTTGTACATCGTGATCGTGAGCAGATGCTTCATCAACGAGTCGATAGAGATCGGCATTACGGCGTACAACGGTCAAATAGTTGCGATTGGAGATCCGCAAATTATCGATCGGATTACCACTTCGTTTACGTTCAAAGGAGACGACGTCACGGGCGATCTCGCGATCAATGAGTCCAGCAAGATGGCGAAAGACGTCGATCTTGGACTCAAAGTAGGTATAGAAACTGCCACGGGCGACATCGGCCTGCGTAATAATGTGCTCAATCGTGGTGTGCGTAAAACCATGTTGATTAAAAGCAATACGCGCTGCCGTCAGAATATTTTGACGCGTGCGTGTGGCTTTGCTTGTTGGTGAAGTTTCCATGGCTGCGCGCCGTTCTGCTGAAACTCCACTGGCAATAAAGCCGCCGCGCGTGGTGATGACTTTATTCATCAGTCATCCATCATCACGCCGGCACGACGAAAGAGATCGGCCTGCATTTCTATGGCCCGTAAATAACCATCAATCGTGCGCTGCCGAGGTTCGGGTACGAAATGAGTAACACCGACCTCGCGATAATGGTCAATCTCGGCAAGGATGAGATCGTTGTCATCATCAACTGCGTCCCAACGGGTACGCATGGAGATGGGAAAGGAACTTTCAGGTCGTTCAGCACGCAGTTTTTTGACGCGCCGCGCAGTTTGCTCGGGTGAGAGAAAGGCTCCGTGCCAGCCGTCTCCTACTGCAATAGCGCGTCGTAACGCCACATCAGCATGACCACCAATCCATAGTGGAAGATGGCGCTGTGGCTGCGGTTTGGTCCGCATGGAAACAAAGTGCGCATTATGGACGGGATAGTCGGCCGTGATGTGATCATCGGTCCATACCCGTCGCATAATGTCGATGGCTTCATCAGTGCGCTGGCCGCGCTCGGCGAAGGGTACGCCGAGAGCGTTGAACTCTGCTTCTAGCCAACCAGCGGCGATGCCGAGGATGACTCGGCCTCCGCTGAGATGATCCAAAGAAGCCACCATCTTGGCGACAATTAACGGATTGCGCATCGGTAAGACCAGCACTGTGGTTCCCAGTCCGACACGTTTGGTGTAAGCCGCAACCCAAGTCAGTGCCACAAGAGGTTCGAAGACATAAGCCGATGGGGGATAGTCGGCCCCCGTGGGTACTGCCACATGATCGCTGACCCAGACATCGCTATATCCGAGTTCCTCGGCAAGCACCGCTGCTTGACGCATCGCCTCACCTGATGCAGCGGGTCCAGCCTGAGGCAA
Source organism: uncultured Actinomycetes bacterium (assembly GCA_937902105.1). Classification (GTDB taxonomy): domain Bacteria; phylum Actinomycetota; class Acidimicrobiia; order Acidimicrobiales; family Ilumatobacteraceae; genus Casp-actino8. The sequence goes on along the minus strand of CALGTP010000410.1, from coordinate 3,418 downwards.
ATGGATCCCGGCAGTCACGGCTATTGAGGCGTTCATAGTAGGCATCATAGTCAGTTTCGACATCAATGTCGAAACTGGGCTGCAAAAGCACTAGGGTTCGAGATGTGATTGAACGACATCTTGTGATCGAAACACCAGAAGGCTCAATGGGGACGTATGTGGTCCATCCACAAGGGGTCGGACCATTTCCTGTGGTTCTCTTTTTGATGGATGCCCCCGGCAAGCGTCCTCTCTTGCATGAGATGGCCAAGCGCATCGCCGAGCGCGGTTATTACGTGATGCTGCCCAATTTGTATTACCGCACGACACCGTCATTTGAACTTGACTTTTCCAGCAAAGAATCTTTTCAACGAATGGTGGAGTTGATGGGTGGCACAGGCAACCGAATGATCGCCCGCGATGCGTCTGAACTTTTTGCATATGCAGAAAAAGAATCAGTAGCCAATGCTCAGATTGCTGGTTGCGTGGGTTACTGCATGTCAGGTCCGTTTGCTTTGTATGTGGCCGCTGAACATCAAGATCGTGTGCGCGCCGCAGCGTCGTTCTATGGCGTGCGACTCATCACCGATTCATCCGACTCGCCGCATGCACAACTCGGCAATATCACTGGCGAAATTTATGTGGGTTGCGCTGAGCACGATGATTATGTGCCTTTGACTATGGTTGACGATTTTGAGACCGCAATGGTGGACTCCGGAGTGCGTGGAAAACTGGAGCGCTACTGGGGAAATCATCATGGTTTTGCCTTCAATGATCGTCCCGCTTATGACGCAGTCGCCGATCAACGGCACTGGGAAGTGTTGCTAGATCTTTTTGCCCGCAATCTTGGTTCGAGCGTCTGAAAAATCGTGACTGAAGCGACCGGCTTGGCGTTCGTTGACATTGAATTGTTGACTGAGCATGTCTTTGGCGTCCGACTTTGTCGTGGACCACATAACTTCTTTTCCTTTGAGATGATCAGCGCAATCGCCGACGCTTTAGAAAAACTTGACGCTGATGATTCATGTCGCGTTGTGGTGTTGCACGCCGAAGGAAAAAACTTTTGTGCAGGAGCAGATTTCTCTGACTCCGCCCCTAGTTATTCAACGGCTGATCTTTATGCCGCAGCCGAACGTTTATTTCGTACCCGTAAGCCGATCATCGCTGTCATTCAAGGTGCAGCTATTGGCGGCGGTCTAGGTTTGGCGATGGCTGCTGATTTTCGTGTCGTGTCGCCAGCGTCGCGTCTGAGCGCAAATTTTTCTCGCTTGGGCTTTCATCATGGATTTGGTTTGTCGGTCACATTGCCGCGTGTTATCGGTGAGCAGCGCGCTGCCGAACTACTTTTGACAGGACGTCGTTTGACTGGCGAGATAGCCCTCTCCATCGGGCTAGCCGATCGTCTAGTCGATGACGATTCGTTGATGACCCAAGCCCTGATCTTGGCCGAAGAAATCGCCGCCGCAGCACCGTTGGCGGTGGAATCCATCCGCGCGACTTTGCGTGGCGATATTGCTGATCGTGTTCGTTTAGCCACAGCGCACGAAATGGCAGAACAAATGCGCCTCCGCCAAACCAAAGATTTCACCGAAGGCGCCAAGGCCATGGCCGAACGCCGCACACCCCATTTCAAACGTTCATAGCATCAGGAGAAAAAATGTCACATGTATCTGGAATCATGACCGTCGCCGACATGATGCAACCCAACGATCTCATTGCCCATGTCCGGCGTCTGGAAGCAGTAGGGCATCAGTCTGTGTGGCTTCCAGATATTTTCGGACGCGAGATTTACGTGACTGCCGGCTTTATTCTGCATCACACCACCACGATCAAAGTCGCTTCTGGTATTGCCCATATGTATGGACGCGACGCGATCTGCAGTGCTCAAGCGGCGCGAACTTTATCCGAACTTTCGGGTGGGCGTTTTATTCAAGGTCTCGGCGTATCCAACACATTGGCATCTGAGATGCGCGGCATTGCGTGGGAGAACCCAATGCAAAAGACCCGTCAGTATGTCAACGCGATCCGTGGTCCGTTGCCCATTCATTCACCAGCCGTTTATCCACCAGTGCCAATCTTTATTGCTGCTCATGGTCCGAAAATGTTGGCTGTCGCAGGTGAAGTGGCCGACGGGGCAAACACGTATATGCAAACACCCGAGCACACATCGCAGGCTCGACAACTCGTGGGACCCGACAAAATTCTCAATGTGGTATTGCCCTGTTGTTTGACGACTGATCCAACGATTGGTCGCGCGATTGGTCGCGCCATGGTGTCGATCTACCTTCCGCTTCCGGCCTATCAACGGCAGTGGGCCACGCAGGGTTTCAGCGAAAGCGACTGGACTGATGGAGGAAGCGATCGTCTCGTGGATACATATGTTGCCTGGGGAAGCGTGCAGACGATTAAGGCACGCATGCAAGAACATATTGATGCCGGGGCAGATTCGATCATTATGGCTGCTGGTGGATCAAGCCCAGAAAATTCGTGGGACTTACTTGAAGCCTTAGCGCCGAACTGAGGTTCTCAATAAGTTGAGTCAGGTAAGGCCACGATGGCTTCATGTTCTAATGAGGCCACAACTTTGCCAGCGACTTCAATGTGCACATCAAGGATGGCCCGTTCTCCGTGTGACTCAAAGCGTCGCACGACGACGGATTTCATCGTTGCGATATCGCCGCCATGGGCAACTCCGTGATGACGAATGATGCTTCTTGTATGAATCCAACTGCCACGTGCCACATGTTGGTACACCACTTGATTGGCTAGTGCTGGCCACACTGCCGGGTGAACGAGATTCTCGTCAGTGTAAAAAGAAAGATCGTCTCCAGCGCGATTGCCGTAGTCGCATCCCCACTCCCCATTGAGGGCGATTGTGATGTCGGGTAATTTCTCGCCGATACGCAGAGCGATGAGGGGAACAGATTGACGCTGTGTTTGGAAGATCACCCGTGGTTGTTCTGGTTCGTCGGTCACAGCATGGATCGCTATCTCGTCGCCATCTGCAATGGGCGAGCAACGTAAAAGATCGCCGTCAAAGACGGGGCGTCGAAACCGCACTTCTCCACCGCCATATTGCAACCAGTCGCGTCCCCAAGCCACGATCAGTGGATGAGTGAGATAGGCGTAGGTAGTCACGCCCGCTACAAGGGCTCGTGGAAATCCAGCTGCTTGTGCTCCATCATCGGTATGAATGGGATTACGCGCATGCTCGGGGAGATTGGCGGCGATGATCTGCCATGTTGTGGGTGGCGAATTCACGTGGAAGGGGTGGGGATACGAAAGTCGGTGACTTGCGTATCGTCGGTTCCGAGATCGGTGAAATTATCGTATGACCGAGCCGCCATAAATTCCCTCCATGAGAAGGGTCGGTAACGCGCTCCATCAACACAGAGTTCGGCGATTGGTTCAATAGTTGAATCGCGAAATGGATTTTGAA
>CALGTP010000409.1 GCA_937902105.1 uncultured Actinomycetes bacterium | reverse complement strand
GAATAGGAAAGTCGGGCTGGCGGGATTTGAACCCACGACCCCTTGTCCCCCAGTTTTTCTTGGGTATAGCCGGTCTTGGTGAAGAGAAATTGATGGAATCGGCAGCAGATACCGCTAAAAATCGTTTAGTTATCGCACACGAAGGTGGATACAACGCTGTCTACTCGCCATTTTGTGGACTTTTCGTTCTTCAACAACTGTCGGGAATTCATAAACTCGATGATCCATTTTCACATACCGATACGTACCCCGGGCAAGCCCTCTTCCCACATCAAAAAAGTGAGATTGATTTAGCGAATCCTCTGAACCCCTAGTCTCAGCAGAGAGCGCACCTAACCTGGTTATCTCTCGGATCATCAGAGTTGTGATCAGCAAGAAGGCATTGTCTGAATTCAAAGGCTAGGAATGCCTAACGCCCTGTTAGTTAGTTCCGTTCACAGCGTTAGCGAACTTACTACTTGCGGTCTCGGCTTGTTGATCTGATGCTTGCGCTTGCCCCCATGAGGAGTGTATTTAGCTGCAATTTCCCTTCGCCTACTGTTCGTAGTTCAAATATGTGAAAAGGGTGGACATATCCCGCCAGAGGGACTTTAATAGCTGAATAAAATCAAACTGGTCAAGAAAGTTGGGAAACTCATGGCAAATATCGTAGCTAAAAATTTTGATAAAGATGGAACTCATAGCCAAAAGCCCCATGCTTCAGTTTCAGTGGTCGACTTAATTTCCGCTAAAGCCACGCGGCTTACGGTGGAGCCAGGATGGCGTTGGTCAACTGATATAGCTCCATTAGCAGGAACGAAAATGTGCGAAGTTCACCACTTGGGTTTCATCGCCTCTGGAACCATAACCGTGTCCCACTCAGGCCAAGAAGTAACATATTCTGCGGGCGAAGTTTATGAAATTAACCCTGGTCACGATGCTTGGGTTGTTGGTACTACTCCTGCTGTAGCTTATGAATTCGCAGGATCATGGGCTTAAATATCGTTATTACCGTCATGGATAGAATGTGCAGATGATCGAATCCATCCGCGAGCTGATCTGCTCACACTTCGATGGTGATTAGGATCAAATCAGATTAAAAAATGCAAGGAGGGCGCGCGTAGGGGCTAAGGCGGAAACTCTTATGAAGCATTACGCCTCAATGAAACCTGAACGCCGAATTTTGATTGCGAAGCAATCGGGAGACCGTTTAGATCTCAAACTACAAAAGTGAAAAGACCACAAAAGACCAAAACAGTAAAAATGAATCAAAACAAATAAATAAAGTAAATACAAAAAGTTAATGCGCAGGTCAGAGGCGCTATTTCGTGAGGCGGGTCGGGCTCGAACCGACGACGACCAAATTATGAGTTCGGTGCCTAGGTATTAGCTGGCGTTAGACGGTGCTGGCTGACGTTGCGGATGCCAGTAAACGGGTGAGGATTAGCTTGGGTGGTGGTGGAGTGTATGAGCTGGCGATGTGCACTGAATGTGCACTGACCGCTTAGCTGCTCCTCGCCCAAGCAGCTTGGCTCGGACCCTTCCCAACTAATTGCCTCCAGAGCCTGCCACTCTGAAATCAGAACTCTTGGCCATGCTCGCAACTTCGGACATCTCAATAGCTGAAATCAACT
>CALGTP010000408.1 GCA_937902105.1 uncultured Actinomycetes bacterium | reverse complement strand
ATCCACGTGCCGTCACCGATCCTGCTGCGACAGCACATCTACTGGGGCAGATGCTTGGTTTTGATGCTTCGGCCGAAATGGAATTGGCGAATAAATTAACGAAGAAAACAACTTCCTTTGTGTACGTACAACGATTTGTCAATCAGGATGTGGCAGATGCCATTTTGTCTTTGAATCTGGCAGGGGTCAAAGGCATCTCTGAGCCCCAGCGGATTCAAGTCGCAGGTGGTCTCGCAACGAATATCATTGGTCGTACCGATCCCTTCGGAGTCGGTTCAACTGGGCTCGAACTGCAATATGACAAAGTGCTCAGAGGTCACGATGGATCAATGGTTCGTGAGTTACTCAAGGGCAGGAGCCTGCCAGGCACGAGTCGGATCGTTGAGCAAGCACGACCGGGGACTGACCTGGTACTCACCATTGACCGTTCAATGCAGTTCCAAACCGAGCAGTTACTGCTTGCCCGAGTGAATGAACTCAGTGCCAAGGGTGGAAACGCCGTCATTCTCGACACGAAAACCGGCGAGGTCTTGGCGATCGCCAGCGTACGCCGCGAGAGGAATGGAATCGCTGAAGTCACGAGCGCCAACTTGGCTGCCGTTGAATCCTATGAGCCGGGCTCAGTGGCCAAGGTTTTCAGCATCGCCGCCACCATCGACGCTGGTGTCGGTAGTCCTGAGCGCGTGTACGAAGTTCCTGGGGTATACATCTTCGACCCAGATACCAAATTTGAAATGACGATTTATGATGCATACCCGCATGAACTGGAGCCGATGTCCTTGCGTGACATCATCGTGCATTCATCAAATATCGGGACTCTTTTGGCAGCGAGCGAAGTTGGTTCACCTAAATTGCGCGACTACTTATCGGAGTTTGGGTTCGGACATCAGACGGGTCTTGAGTTCCCTGGAGAAAGTGCTGGTGTCTTAAAGGAAGCCAAGAATTGGCGCGGCTCGGAGAATGCCACTGTCTCGTATGGCTATGGTTTTTCCAGCACTTCGTTACAACTTGCTGCCGCAGTGAATGTCGTTGCAAACCGCGGCGTGTATGTTTCGCCGAAGTTTGTGAGATCTACGATTGACGAAAAGGGCTCATTGTGGGAAACACCGAGCGGTCAAACACATCGTGTCATTTCTGAAACTACAGCGTCAACGATGACCGATTTACTACGCGGAGTTGTCTGCGAAGGGACGGGAGTACGCGCCCAAGTTGACGGGATTGCGGTTGCTGGTAAGACGGGAACAAGCCGCAAGATTCAGGCCAACGGGACCTACATCAGCGACAGTGGGCTGCGCTCATATTTTGCTACCTTCGTTGGTTTTCTTCCAGCTGCTGATCCTCAGGTCACAATTTTGGTCTCTATCGATGAACCAGATCCTTCAAGCCGTGACCGATTCGGTGGAACGGCAGCAGCACCAGCATTTGCAAAACTAGCGACAATGGCAATCCACGAACGATCAATTGATCCGACGATTGGTGATAACGGATGTCGGGTCACGAAATGACGCTGGCAAAGCTGAAGGTAGGGCAGATAGCAGAGATGTTTGCGGGTTCGGACCTTCTGATCACTGTGGCTCTGCGCGATATTGAAGTGACTTCCATTACTCACGATTCACGACAAGCAGATAAAGGGTCGTTGTTTTGTTGTGTGCCTGGGGATCGCTATGACGGACATAGTTTTGCGAGTGATGCCGTTGCGCGCGGCGCCAGTGCGCTGATGGTTGATCATTTCTTGCCCGAAATTGACTCTGCCGTTGCGCAAATCATTGTCACAGACGTGCGATCTTGTCTGGGGCTTGTTGCCGCCAAGGTTTATGGTGACCCCTCGCGAGAACTTTCCGTCGTTGGAATTACGGGGACAAATGGCAAGACAACGACTGCCCATCTGTTGGCTTCAATTTTGCGTTCAGATCAGGTCAAGACAGAAATTCTTGGAACTCTTTCGGGGGGCTTCACGACCCCTGAAGCAGCAGATTTGCAAAAGATGTTTGCCGATATGTTGGACGTTGGTGTGCGAGCCGTAGCGATGGAGGTTTCATCTCATGCCTTGGCTCTTGGACGGGTCAATGGCATCCATTTCTCGCAAACGGTGTTCACTAACCTTGGAATTGATCATTTGGATTTCCATGGAACGCAAGAAGAATATTTTCGAGCGAAATTGCGTTTGTTTAACAGTAATTTCTGCGAAACCGGAATTGTCAATGCTGATGATCCCTTTGGGCAGAGAATTATTGAGCAAGCAGACATTTCGATGATTCCGTTTTCGATGCAAGATATTCATGACTTGAAAGTTTCAGCGGTTGAACATAGTTATACATGGCGAGGACATCGAATTGAGGTAGCGATTGGAGGGTCGGTCAATGTCATGAACTCCATTGCAGCGGCAACGACGGCCAGTGAGATGGGCGTTACTCCTCAGGCGATCATTCTGGGTCTGCGCGAGTTACCACCGATTAGTGGCAGATTTGAAAAAGTTGAGGCTGGACAAGACTTCGTTGTGCTGGTTGATTTCGCTCATACACCTGATGGTTTGGCTCAAGTGCTGCGTTCAGTGCGCGAATCAACTCCGGAGGGCCGGGTCCTCGTTGTTTTTGGATGTGGCGGCGACCGTGACAAGATGAAACGTCCGATGATGGGCGAGATTGCTGTATCTCTCGCTGATCACGTTGTGGTGACTTCGGATAATCCGCGGAGCGAGAACCCAGAGACCATTATCGCCTCCGTGGTCGCGGGTATTCCGGAACATTTGCGACACCGACTCGTTGCCACTGAGGTTGATCGAAGACTTGCCATTCGAAGAGTGTTGAGGATGGCCGAGCCTGCGGATGTGGTCGTTATTGCCGGCAAAGGTCACGAGACGACACAAACAATCGGCGCAGAGGTTCTACCATTTGATGATCGGCTAGTTGTGACAGAGATTTTGAGAGGTATCGGATGATTGCGGTGATGATTGCGGCGATCACCGCTCTAATCTCTTCGCTTCTTGGGAGTTGGTTCCTTATTGGCTTTTTCAGAAATCGCGGTAAGGGTCAGCCTATTCTCGGTAAAGAGGATCACGGGCCCGACCATCATCAAAGTAAAGCTGGAACTCCAACGATGGGAGGTTTAGCCATCGTTGGGTCAGCGTTGTTGGGTTGGAGCATCGCTCACATTCGTGATGGGTTGGCTTTTTCTAATCAGGCTCTGATTATTTGGGCTGGCATCTTGGCCATGGCGGGGATGGGGTTGATTGACGATGTCATCAAAGTCAATAAGGGGCATAATCGCGGAATTTTTTGGAAGAAGAAGGGTTACATCACCTTTGGCCTAGCGTGCCTGATTACATGGCTCTTAGTTGCGGTGGTTGATATTTCGGAAACGATCTCCTTGACACGCTTTGACTGGCCGGGGTGGAGCATTCCATGGTGGCTGTGGGTTTTGTGGACAGCGCTCATGATGTGGGGCACGACCAACGCTGTCAATGTGACTGATGGGCTTGATGGTTTGGCTGGAGGATCGGCGCTGTTCGGATTTTTGGCGTTCACGGTGATTGGTTATTGGTCTTTCAGAAATCCAGAGATTTACGGTGTGTTGAATCACGGCACCGTGAACCCATTGGACTTGGCTGTTTTGTCCGCTGCTTTTGCTGGAGCATGTGGTGGCTTCTTGTGGTGGAACGCCGCTCCTGCAAAAATATTTATGGGTGATGTTGGAGCCCTGGGCATCGGCGCTGCTTTGGGATTGTTGGCAGTGGCAACTAATACACATTTCTTGCTCCCATTGATCTGCGGTGTCAATGTCATTGAAGCCGGTTCGGTGGCGATTCAAATGGCTGTTTTTAAAGCCTCCGGGCGAACTCGGCGTTTCTTTCGGATGACTCCGATTCACCATCATTTCGAGTTGATTGGTTGGCCTGAGACGACGGTCATTATTAGGTTCTGGATCATCGGTGGAATCTGTGTTGCGGCGTCTCTAGCGCTATTCATCGGTGACTTCACTCGAATAAGTGATGCGTTGCGATGAGCGATCAAGTACTTGTCTATGGAGTCGGTATTGCTGGCATGGCGACTATTCGTGCCCTGATGCAACGGGGGATTGATTTCATCGCCGTTGATGATCACCTGAGTGAAACGCAACGGCGAGCCCTAGCAGATATTGACGTTGTAGCGATTGAGTTACCCGACGATATTCTCTTGAAAAAACTCATTGCGGACAGTGCATGTGTGGCGCCAGCTCCTGGAATTGCCGAACATCATCGCGTGATCATTGAATCGTTGCGCCAAGGCAAAGAAATAAAGACCGAGTTGGACCTTGCTTACGAATGGGAATCGGGACGCAGTGGCGGTGCTCGCCCCATTGTGACGGTGACCGGAACCGACGGCAAGACATCAACAGTGTTGTTGACGCAAGCCATGCTGGCAGCGTCAGGTCGTCGACCAATTGCCTGTGGCAATACGGAGATTCCCATGGTTGAGGCCTTGGACATGGATGTTGATACCTTTGTCGTTGAAGCCACAAGTTTTCGTTTGGCCTTCGTGGAATCATTTCGTTCGCAGGCTTCAGCATGGTTGAACCTTGCTCCGGATCATCTTGACTGGCACACCTCAATGGAGACCTATGAGGCGGCGAAGGCTCGTCTGTGGAGAAATCTGAGCACAACGGACACTGCGATCGGTTTCGCTGGCGATGCGACTGTGATGCGCCATTTACGCAATGTGCAGGCCCGTCAAATAGTCGTCGCTGAGCAGTCTGGTCACGGCGACTACTTCTGTCGTGATGGAAAACTTTTTGGACCTTTCGGAGAGATCACCGATGCTGCTGCTATGTATCGCTCGTTGCCGCATGATATTTCCAATGCCCTAGTTGCATGTGCGCTATGTCATGAAACTGGATTGGGTGAACTCTCTGCGATGAAAGCAGTTCTGCAGACCTTTGTCGCCCCTCATCATCGCATTGAGTTTGTGGCACAAGCACAGGGGGTATCTTGGTTTGATGATTCAAAAGCAACGAGTCCACACGCAGCGTTAACGGCTTTACGTGGATTTGATTCGGTCGTTTTGATTGCCGGTGGACGCAATAAAGGGCTTGACCTTTCGGCGATGGCGCGTGAACCCAAGCGAATGAAGGGTGTCGTGGCAATCGGTGAATCAGCGGACGTCATCGCTCGAGCCTTTCACGGTGTATGTCCCGTCGTTTTTGCTGATTCTATGAACGCAGCGGTATCAGCAGCGCTCTCTCTGGCGACAGCGGGTGACACTGTGCTGCTGTCCCCAGGATGCACGAGTTTGGATTGGTACAGCGGGTACGCCGAGCGCGGTGACGATTTTGTTCGCTGTCTCAAAGAAGCACTTGAATCAAATGTTCCACGAACTCAAAGCAATGGAGTGACATCATGACAGTTGCAGTTCAACGCCAATCTCGAAGGCCAAAAGACATGTCGGATCGACGACGAGCGGCCTTTGAACGAGCCCAATTAGCACGTATTAAAGGCCCTAAACCTCGTTTGCGTTATCGCGAGAAAATAGGTAGTGGACCCAAACCTTTGGGCTTTTACATGATTGCTGCGATCACTTTTATACTCGTCGCATTTGGTTTAGTGATGGTCTTATCTGCATCTTCAATTTATTCATTCAATAGAGAAGGAACACCGTGGGAGTATTTCTCCCGCCAGGTGTTCTTCACTCTCGTGGGTATAGCAGGGATGGTTACAGCCATCACTTTTCCACTCACATGGTTTCAAAAACACACGAAGAGATTCCCATCACTGACATTTGCTTCAATCTTGCCTGTGTTCGGTGTGGCTCTGATGTTGCTTGCTTTCGTCCCTGGTATCGGCACAGAAGTTAACGGTGCTCGGGCGTGGGTGCAGATCGGCCCTCAAACATTCCAGCCATCTGAACTCATGAAACTGTTCATCATTATTTGTGGTGCTGACCTTATGTCACGACGTGAGGCAGAAATGGGAAACCTGCGTCGTACGATGCGCCCATTTTTAATAATGGTGGGTTCAGGTGCTGGATTGGCCTTGGTTCAAGGCGATATCGGTTCTTGCGTCGTGATGCTTGGGATAGCAGCAGCGGTTCTTTTCTTGGCCGGCGCACCCTTGAGACCGATGCTGGGTCTAGCAGCATTAGCAGCACCTTTGGCGTTTTTGTTTATTCGCAGTAGCCCGGACAAGCTTCAACGATTTACTTCTTTTTTGGATATCTATGGAACCCGCGACGATAAGAGTTATCAGGTCTACCAGTCCTGGATCAGCCTTTCAAATGGTGGTTTAACAGGTACTGGCATCGGTACAGGGTCGGGTAAGTGGGGATATGTGCCATTGGCCCACAGCGACTTCATATTCGCCGTTCTTGCAGAAGAGATGGGTCTACTGGGGGTCATAGGACTCATTACCCTCTTCGCCTTCCTGATCTATTTCGGCCTCCAGGTAGCTCTTTCATGTCGTTACCGTTTTGGTCTGTTACTCGCTGGCGGTATCGCCTCTTGGTTCCTGCTGCAGTTAGTGATCAACGTAGGTGGGGTGGTCGGTCTCCTGCCAGTGACAGGACTGACCTTGCCATTCATCTCTTTTGGTGGGACATCACTTATTGTTTCAATGGTGGCTTGTGGACTTTTGATGAACGTAGCCCGCAGTCCGAGATGACCTGTTTCGTAGTTATCGGCGGCGGTGGCACCTCCGGTCATGTTTTGCCAGCGATCGCTATCGCTGAAGCTCTCGTCGATTCCGGAAATGAGATCAGTGAAATTTTTTACACCGGTAGCCAGCGAGGAATAGAAACGCGTTTGATTCCGGCAACGGGTATGGGCTACAAGTTTTTCCGAGTGACTGGATTGCAGAGAAGTTTTTCTCTTGCCGCATGGAAGAGCAACTTACTCTTTGTGCCGCGGATGCTGAGGGCACGCCATCAAGCAATTCGACTTCTGCAATCCATGACGCCAAAGGTTGTTGTCAGCGTTGGTGGGTATGCCAGTTTGCCAGCGGTCTTGGCTGCCAAGAAGTTGGGTATTCCTATTGTTGTGGTGAGTTATGACCGAACACCGGGGAGATCAAGCAGCCTGACGGCGCGTTTCGCCCAAAAGACTGCTGTGGCTTTTCCGGACTCGCAACTTCCGCGTGCCGTGATGACTGGCGCTCCGGTGCGGCGGGTGGTGCGCTCCGTTGACCGAGAACAAGACCGTGTGGCGGCACGCCAGCGACTTGGGATTGATGAGGAGCGGTTTTTTATCGCTGTCATAGGAGGTTCTCAGGGTTCGGGAATGCTGAATGAGATAACACAACAATTCGTGCAAAGATTTGCAGATGATGATGATTTGGCTGTTCGACATGTCGTTGGACAGCGCTTCTTTGATGATTTCAAAAATCCAGTCAGTAGTGGCCAAACACGAGGCGTGCAATATCAAGTGATTGCTTACGAGGACCATATGGAGGATATCTACGCAAGTGCTGACCTTCTCATTGGCCGCGCAGGGGCGGGAACGATCGCTGATGTGGCAGCGACTGGTACGCCTTCAATTTTAATTCCATGGGTTGGCGCCGCTGATGATCACCAAACTGCAAATGCGGCATGGCTCACTGATAGTGGAGCAGCGATCGCGCTGAAAGAGGGAGAGGTGGCGGATCTATTGATCGCCAAGATCGAAGAATTGCGTGGGAATCGCCAACTCCTCGTGACAGTCGCAAGAAATGCACACGCCCTCGGAGCGCAGAATCGTCAGGGTGCCATTGCCGAACTGATTCGAAGCGTTGCACAAGGTGTCCGATGATGCACGAGATGGTCTGTGATTTAGCAACTCAGCGGCGGATCCACGTGGTTGGTGTGGGTGGGCCGGGAATGAGCGCCATTGCCACGACTCTGCAACAAATGGGTCATCTAGTTTCAGGCAGTGATATCAAGAACTCGCTGACTATAGAGAGGTTGCAGGCACTCGGTGTGCAGATCAACATTGGTCATGACATCGCTGTTGTTGAGAATTGCGATTATGTCACTGCCTCAAGTGCTATCCCGCATCACAATATAGAAATTGTGGCCGCTCGATCGGCGGGAACGATGGTGCTGAGCCGAGCTGAAATTTTAGCGGCGATTTGTTCTCAGCGACCGACGATCGCCGTGGCTGGTACGCATGGCAAGACAACCACCACGTCATTACTCGTGCGCATTTTTACTCATGCTGGTCTACATCCTAATTTTATTGTTGGTGGCGATGTCTTGAATGAGTCAACTGGCGCGCGCTGGACAAATTCTCAATGGACAATTGTTGAGGCCGACGAGAGTGATGGGACTCATCTGCAATTGCCGCTGACTGGCAGTATTTTGACGAATATTGATTCTGATCATCTCGATCATTTCAACAATCTTGCCGGCATCGCCGAGAGTTTCGCAATCTACTTATCGCAGATTGAGGGACCTCGAATTGTTTGCATTGATGACCCATTGATTCGCAACTTGCCTCATTCTGGCGACTGGTGCACATATGGTTTTGACTCCACTGCCGACTTCCGCTGCGATGATGTCATCGCTACCGATGGACGGACCGAGTTCGTCATCACGGATCAGCGTGGCGATGGCTTAAGCGTGGCCATTTCAATGTCTCTGCGGGGGAGGCACAATGTTCTCAATGTCACCGGGGCCGTGGCCATGGCCGTGTTGTGCGGCATTGAGATGCAAGTCGCAGCCGACGCGGTGGAGACCTTTGAGGGAGTCGGGCGGCGTTTTCAAATCATTGGTGACTTCAACGGAGCCACACTGATTGACGATTATGCCCACCTACCGCGCGAAATTGAGGCTGTGTTGGCAGCGGCAAAGTTCAGTGATGATGGCTGGGAGCGAATTGTCGCAGTTTTTCAACCAAATCGTTATAACCGCATGGCGGTCATGTCCCCAGAATATGGTGACGCTTTTGCGAATGCTGATCTAGTGGTGATCACCGACATCTATTCATCTGGTACGGAAAAGATCGAGGGTGTCACTGGGGAATTGGTCGCCCATGCTGTGCGTGCTCGGCATCCTGCGCAGCAGGTCTTATATTTCCCGAGTCGAGACTCACTGGCTGAGCAAGTATCTGCAGTTTTGCAACGAGGTGATGTGTGCATCTCGATGGGTTGTGGCGATATTGAGTTCTTGCCAGTCGAAATTTTGCAAACTCTCCAAGGTGGGACTCGTTGAGATGCCGATCAACGAACAGATAGCGGCAGCCCTTGCGGGACTTGGCGTATTGGCGCAATGTGACCACAACATCTCATCGCTGACGACCTACAAGGTGGGCGGTCGAGCCGCCATTTTCGTTCGCGCCGAAACGATGCAAGACCTGTTACTCGTGGCACGGGTGGTCTGCGAAACAGGTGTGCCGATGATCCCCTTGGGGCGCGGCAGCAACGTGTTGGTGAGTGATCACGGCTTTGCTGGTTTGATTTTGCAACTTGGCGAAGTTGCGCAACAGATTTTGCTCCCTCGTGCCGAAGTGCGTGATGAGATGCAAGATGGTGTGGCGGTTGCCTGCAGGGTGACCGCTGGGTCGGCAGTGGCGCTACCAGTTTTGGCGCGGCGTACCGCTGCTGTCGGTATTCGTGGCTTTGAGTGGGCGGTTGGAGTCCCAGGTTCGGTCGGTGGCGCAATCCGAATGAACGCGGGAGGGCATGGCTCAGATATCAGTGAGTCACTAGTGAGCGCGCAGGTTCTCGACTTCCGCACGGGTGAGATTTCAACGGTGTTGACACCAGAGTTCGGACTTCGTTTCCGCGCCTCCGATATTGACGATCAGCAATTGATCATCTCAGGCACGCTTTCGTTGACGTATGGGAGTCCACAAGAGTCCCTGCAGATGATTGATGAGATCGTCAGATGGCGCAGGGAGAACCAACCAGGTGGACAGAATGCAGGTTCGGTATTTGTCAATCCGGTGCCGGGTGAAATAACTGCTGGACAGTTGATCGATCGTTGTGGATTGCGTGGTTTTCGGATTGGTTCAGCGGAGGTTTCTATCAAGCACGCCAATTTTATTCAAGCGGATGTGGGCGGCTCAGCCCAAGATATCGTGACCTTAATGCGCCATATCCAACGGGTTGTCGGCGACACTTCTGGGTATGAACTTCGCAGCGAAATCCGCCTCATAGGTTTTGAGAAGGAATCTTGATGAAAGATCTATGGACCCGTCTTTTAAACAGGGGCGACGCATTGGAGACTCTTGCGCCAAAAAAGGAGCGTGCCTGGGATACGAATGTGTCAGCGGCGGGGAAGAAGCGAGTTCTGATTTCTGATGACTCTGAGGGTCCAAGTTCCAAGCCTTCTAGTATCTCGCAACGTCACAAAGTGAGTGATTCCGCTTCTGCCAAGGGTTTTGATCTCCGCCGTCTTGTGGTGAGGAGTGCTAACGGTGCCCGACGTTTACATTGGGCCAGCATGGTCGGCCTGGGAGCGGTTGTGATCATGGTGCTCTTGCTCTTGCTGACGAGTCCGATCTTGTCGATTCGCCAAGTTGATGTGGAAGGCGCGGTGTACACCGATCCAGTTCGTTTGGCTGAGGTGGTAGATGATCTGGATGGTTCGGCGATTTTGACTGCGGATCTGGACTCCGCTAAGAAAAAACTCCTGGAAATCCCCTGGGTTCGTCAAGCACGAGTTTCGATGCATCTCCCTTCCCGAGTGACGGTGGAGATCGTTGAGCGAATTCCCATCGCCTTTTTTCGTGCCGTGGACGGCTTCAATCGGGTGATTGATCGCGATGGTCGGATCCTTGATGTCATTGAGGGTGATCCGACGGAGTTCACGCCGATTATTGGAACTGGACCGAACCTGTCGGCAGGTAACTTCGCCGAACAGCCATTTTTAGGTTCAGCGCAGCTCATTAACGCCTTACCATTTGACCTTTTGCAGCGTTTGAAGTCGGTTTCGGTGACCCCGACAGGCGACATCTCACTTTCGCTGTCGGGGAATGTCGAGGTGCTTTTCGGCAGTCCCGATGATTTCCAGATCAAATTAGTCGGCATTGTCAACGAAATAAAGAGGCAAGGCACGAACCGTTATTCGGTCCTCGATGTCTCAAGTGGCGAGCCCAGTGTTCGATGAGTGAGTACTCAGCCTGGGTCAGACAGGCCGTTGAGCAGGACTTCAATGGAGAGTCTTGGGCAAGTATCCCCCCATTGGGGATCAAGAGGTGCGAGACTGATCACGGAATTGTTAGTGAAATGCAACTCAATGTCGGTTCAGCCGGCACCTGAAAGCGGAGGAGTCTCCCGACATGGTTGGTGGACAGACAAACTATATTTGCCAAATTAAAGTTGTCGGAGTGGGCGGTGGCGGCGTCAATGCCGTGAACCGAATGATTGAGCGCGACTTACGCGGCGTTGAATTCATTGCCATCAACACCGACATTCAGGCTTTGATGACCAGTGACGCCGAACTCAAACTTGATATCGGTCGTGAACTCACTAAGGGTCTTGGTGCGGGTAGTGATCCCGAGGTTGGTCGTTTGGCTGCAGAGGCTCATCGCGACGAAATTGAAGATGCTCTCAAGGGTGCCGACATGGTTTTCATTGCTGCTGGCGAGGGTGGTGGCACAGGAACTGGAGCCGCACCAGTCGTGGCTGAGATTGCTAAGGCTGCTGGAGCATTAACAATTGCAATTGTGACCCGTCCGTTTTCTTTTGAGGGCCGCAAGCGGGCCGTGCAGGCTGACGCAGGTATCGCCAAGTTGAAAGAAAAAGTTGACACACTGATCGTGGTTCCTAATGATCGATTGTTGTCAGTGGTTGACGCTCGTGACACGGTGATGGAGGCCTTCGCTCGCGCCGATGAGGTTTTGTACAGCGGTGTCTCTGGTATTTCTGAACTGATCACGAACCCAGGATTAATCAACACCGACTTTGCCGACGTCAAGATGACACTGCAGAATGCGGGATCAGCGTTGATGGGTATTGGCTCGGCGAGTGGCGATAGTCGTGCTCGTGATGCAGCTCTCAAAGCCTTGTCAAGCAGCCTTTTGGAAGCCTCAATCGAGGGAGCACGTGGAGTACTGCTGAATGTCACCGGTCCTTCGACAATGACCCTGATGGAGATGAACGAAGCGGCCGAGATTATTCACGGTATTGCCCATCAAGACGCGAACATTATTTTCGGAACCGTTATCAATGACGATATGGGAGACGAAGTGCGAGTCACGGTCATCGCTGCGGGTTTTGATCGCTGGGAAGGCGCACCTCAAGTGCGTCCAACAGGTCGCCCAGCAGGTCGCACTGCTGCTGCGCCAGCACGGGATCCCAAGGCAGCAGCACCAGCCAAGGACATCTTTAGTACGGATGGCGAATCTGGCGATGATGGCGATGATGATTTTGACGTGCCGTCCTTTTTGAAGTGAAGTAAAGAGTCGGTCTCACCTTGATATGAGTGAGACCGAGCGTATTAGGGACAACTATCTAGCACTCCTTGAGCGTGTCCGTCGTTGTGGCGGTCAGTCGATCAAAGTGGTTGCTGTGACGAAGACTTTTCCTGCCAGTGTGATTCGGGCGGTGCATGCTGCCGGTTGCTCGGCGATTGGTGAAAACTACGCCCAAGAACTGTTGTCGAAAATCAATGATTATCGTGCGACGCAAGTTCCTGGAGATATTCTTCCCGAGGTTCATTTTGTCGGACGTCTGCAGTCCAATAAAATTCGTCAGATCGCTGATTTGGTGTCGGTGTGGCAATCAGTTGATCGTGACTCCGTCCTTCAAGAGGTGGCCCTGCGTTCACCAGGAGCGCGGATCTTTATTCAAGTCAATGCCACCAAGGAGATTGACAAAGGGGGTTGCCCGCCAGATCAAGTTGAGCGCCTAGTGGGTTTGGCAACGCAACGCGGGTTACTAGTCAAAGGACTGATGGCTGTGGGCCCGAGCGATGGAGATGCTCGGCGTACCGCGGAGGTATTTGCAGATGTAGCCCGATTGGGCCGCCAGTTCGGGCTTGAGGAACTTTCAATGGGGATGACCAACGACTTGGAGATCGCAATTGACGCTGGGTCCACACTGATTCGGGTGGGTTCAGCGATCTTTGGAGACCGTCCACCCATCACCTGATAACACCGACTATTATTCTTTGCGATGTCAATATTCCGCCGTGCATTGGATTATCTAGGTCTAGGTGAAGAAGACGCGTACGACGACTATGACGACGAGATTCAAGGAGATCGTACGGGTGCAGGTACCCGACCCATGGATCAGCGTCGTTCAGAGTTTGACGATGGATCCCGTCCAGTTGTCCGCCAAGTAACGCCGCGAGATACCGACCCAGTGCCGACGCCACGTCGACCAGTTTTTGATGATTCGTCTGGACAATCACGACCTGGTCAAACCCAACGCAGTACGTCCGTGCGCACTCTTGGGGGATCGGTGCAAGGCGAGACCTATACCGTCAAGGCGATTCGGTTTAATGATATTCAAGAAGTAGCGAATCGCTTTCGCGATGGAAGTCCAGTCATCTTGAATACTGAAGGTTGCGACGACGAAGTCGCCCGCCGAATGATCGACTTTTCCAGTGGCCTGTGTTACGCGATGCATGGCAAAATTGAGAAGGTCGCGAGGGGCGTGTATCTCCTCAAGCCTGCTGCTCGTTCAACTCAGCCCGAGTACTGATTCAGATGAGTTTACTTGGCGAACTTTTACGCTTATATAGCTATGTCTTGTTGTTACGGGTGATCATCTCTTGGTTCCCACCATCTTCTTCAGGCGGGGTCCTCGCCACAATTCAATTGTGGTTGTACAAACTGACCGAGCCAGTTCTTGCACCAGTTCGCCGAAGGTTGCCTCCCATGGGTGGACTTGACTTATCCCCAATGCTGGTGCTCATCTTGCTGCAAGTCCTCGGATCAGCGTTGTCGTAATTCCGATATCCTTGCGCAATCGTTGCCTTGCTGATTGAGACTGACCGCCATGACTGACCGCCGTTATCCCCCCGTTGAATCACAGCCCTCCTTTCCCGCTATCGAAACAGAGATTCTTGAACGCTGGAAAAATGACGACACCTTTGCGGCCTCATTGGAGAAACGCCCAGCGGGCTCAGGTGAGCCAGACGAATATGTTTTTTATGATGGCCCCCCATTTGCTAATGGCCTTCCGCATTATGGTCACTTGCTGACAGGATTTGTGAAGGATGCGATTCCGCGTTATCGCACGATGAAGGGCCAACGTGTTGATCGACGCTTTGGATGGGATTGCCATGGCTTGCCTGCTGAAGTTGAAGCCGAGAAGCAGTTAGGAATTTCTGGTCACCCTGAGGTCGCAGCTTTTGGTATCGAAAAGTTCAATGAGTACTGCAGGACGAGTGTTCTGCGCTACACCAATGAATGGGAACGCTACGTCACCCGTCAAGCGCGGTGGGTTGACTTTGAAAACGATTATAAGACTCTTGATCTGCCGTATATGGAAAGTGTGATGTGGGCTTTCAAGACATTGCATAATAAGGGACTGATCTATGAGGGTTACCGCGTTTTGGCTTATTGCTGGCGTTGTGAAACACCTCTCAGCAATACCGAAACGCGTATGGACGATGTTTATCGTGACCGCCAAGATCCTGCATTAACTGTGAAGTTCGCTTTAGATAGTGGCGAGAAAATTTTGGCATGGACGACGACTCCATGGACTCTCCCGGCCAACTTGGCTTTGGCCGTTCACCCGGATGTTGTTTACGCAGTCATTGAGATAGATGGTGAGCAGTTAATTCTTGCTGAGGCTCGGCTTGATTCTTATGAACGCGAATTTGGTGAAGCGCAACGCGTCGGAACTTTGCTTGGTTCAGATTTGGTTGGTCGGACCTATCAACCGCTCTTTGATTATTTTTCTGATACTGAGTCCGCGTTTCGAATCCTCGGTGCCGATTTTGTGACAACGCAGGACGGCACAGGAGTCGTGCATCTCGCCCCTGGATTTGGTGAAGAAGATCAGAATGTTTGTCTAGAGGCAGGTATCGCCACGGTGTGCCCGATGGATAGCCACGGTTGTTATACCTCTGAGGTCACGCCTTGGGCAGGTCAGCACGTTTTTGAAGCTAACCCAGCGGTGATTAAACATCTCAAGCAAGTCGGTGTTGTCGTGCGGCATGATAGTTACGACCACTCGTATCCTCATTGCTGGCGTTGTGCCGAGCCTTTGGTATACCGCGCCATCTCATCGTGGTTCGTTGAAGTAACTGCGGTGAAACAACGAATGCTTGAACTCAACCAGCAGATCACCTGGGTTCCTGAGCATCTCAAGGAAGGTTCCTTTGGCAAATGGTTAGCCAATGCTCGCGACTGGTCAATCAGCCGAAATCGCTTCTGGGGTTCGCCGATTCCAGTATGGAAGAGCGATGATCCAGAGTATCCGCGCCTTGATGTGTACGGAAGTCTGGCAGAACTTGAAAGGGATTTCGGTGTCGTCGTCACCGATCTACACCGTCCTGCTGTAGATGATTTGATTCGCCCGAATCCCGATGATCCGACGGGCCGTTCAATGATGCGTCGTGTGCCCGAAGTACTTGACTGCTGGTTTGAAAGTGGTTCAATGCCCTTTGCCCAAGTGCATTATCCATTTGAAAATACTGAATGGTTTGAGCAGCATTATCCAGGCGATTTCATTGTTGAGTACATCGGTCAAACTCGCGGTTGGTTCTATACCCTGCACGTTTTGGCGACAGCACTTTTTGACCGACCTGCTTTTTCCACATGTGTCAGCCATGGAATCGTCTTAGGTGATGATGGGCAAAAGATGTCGAAGAGTCTGCGAAATTATCCCGACCCGATGGTCGTGTTTGATACTTATGGTGCAGACGCCATGCGGTGGTATTTGCTGTCGTCGGCGATTCTGCGGGGCTCTGATTTCTCGGTCACGGAATCCGGCATTCGCGAAACTGTGCGCCAAGTCTTGCTTCCGTTATGGAACTCGTGGTATTTCCTCAGTTTGTATGCCAATGCTGAAGGTACGTCTGGAACTTGGAGAACAGACTCCAGCAATGTCCTCGACCGGTATATCTTGGCCAAAACAGCACAGATGGTTGAACGTGCAACGAAGGACCTTGATGCCTATGACCTCTTCGCTGCCTGCTCAGGGATCCGAGAGTTTCTTGATGTTTTAACGAATTGGTACATCCGACGTTCTCGAGATCGATTCTGGGAAGGGGATAAGGATGCCATTGATACTTTGCACACAGTTTTAGATGTGCTCTGTCGGGTTTCTGCTCCGTTATTACCCTTGCTGTCAGAGACGGTGTACACCGGACTGACTGGAAACCAAAGTGTTCACCTCGCCGATTGGCCATCAGCGAGCGAACTTGTCAGCGATCCTGAATTGGTGTTGGTGATGGATCGTGTTCGTGAAGTTTGTTCGGTGGCGTTGTCAATTCGCAAAGCACACGCTCGGCGCGTGCGATTGCCGTTGTCTGAGCTCACAGTTTCTCATAGTGACGCGCAACAGTTAAGCGGTTTCATTGACATCATTGCCGATGAGGTCAATGTCAAGAGGGTTTCTCTTTCCCATGAAACCTCTGCTGCGGCGTCTGCGGTGTTGCAAGTGAATCCAGGGGCTTTGGGCCCGAGGCTGGGCGGGCGTACTCAAGATGTCATCAAGTCCGTAAAATCTGGTGATTGGAGACAAGAAGGGGATCAAATCTTCGCTGGCGACATCGAACTCTTTGAAGGCGAATACTCCCTGAAGATGGCTGTCACCCCTGGGGCGGCGAGTGCGGCGTTAGGCGACGGCTTGGGAATGGTGACCCTCAATATCGAGGTCACGCCCGAACTTGCCGCCGAGGGTACATCTCGCGATCTGATTCGCCTCGTACAGCAGGCTCGGCGTGAGGCTGGTCTGGAAGTGAGCGACCGCATCACACTGACTTTGGGTGTTTCTGATGCTCTGCGAAACCTGATGCAACCATTTCTTGAAGAGCTTTCTTCTGAAACTTTGGCGACTTCTCTGCGCTGGGCCGACGGTGAGGCGAACACGAATCTTGACGGTGAAGCAATCTTTATCGGCGTCGAACGGGCGAGTATCTCCCCGAGATAGGTCAGTTGGCGGTATCCTGCCAAACCACACCAGTGAAAAGGACAAACACTATGGCCAGCAAACCGGTCAAGAAGTCAGCGCCAGCGAAGAAGAAGCCTGCGGCCAAGAAGGTCGCGCCGGCGAAAAAGAAGGCTCCTGTCAAGAAGGCTGCGCC